>JAOZQB010000074.1:0-12222 GCA_029932445.1 Bacteroidales bacterium
ATGTAAACAGTTCTCAAAAAATTAGCGGAATTAATGTTATTACGAAAATTACCATGCAAAATAAACAAAAAAATCATAAAACAATTATGTCTTTGAGCAATGTTAAAATTAATACGGGTATTTCAGATTCAAAATTCTCCGAAAGAATGATGATGCGAGGAATTTAATTTGCTGAAAATTTAATAAACAAATAAAATAATCAAACAGAGTTTAGTTATGAAATAAGAACACTCTCAAAATTCGGAGAGTGTCTTATTTCAAATTTCTAATCAAACGTGAAAATCAAAAAAAGGTATATTATATATTTTATGGTTTCAGTATTTATGCTGTCCGGAAATTTTATGCCGAAACTTAAAGCGGATACGATTCCGACTGTCAGTTTAACAACGATTTCACAAGTTAATCAAGGAAACAGTTATATTACGTTTCCGACAGATATCGGAAATATCGAACCTTTATGGTTTGAAGCAAACTTAATTCCGAATTTTCATATTCGTACGAATAAAGATTCACGATTGATGGGTGTTTTAACACCTCAAATTATGATAAGAATGTATCGGGAATATTCTTTTCCGGTAAAGACGCCGAGTTACAGACCGCAGGTAACGATATATTATAAACTCTGTAAAGAAAAGAAAAACAGCACGTTATTTTTTCGTTTGGCACACCATTCGAACGGGCAAGACGGTAATTTTTATTCCGAAGACGGAAGTATTAATATAGAATCCGGTGATTTTTCGACAAATTATATTGAATTAGGTTTAATAAGAATATTTTTTAATAAAAAATTAAATGTAACACAATTTTACAGAACGTCTTTCAGAAAAGACTTTATTCGGGAGGATAATGAATTAAACGGCATATACAGTAAATTCCGATGGAAAAACAGTTTCTCGGTTTTTAAAATAAGACAAAAAGAAACAAAAAACTTAAAGAAAAAAGCCGGCTTCTCATTAAAAGCTGATGCAGAAGTGATGTTCGGAGATATTTACACTTGGGACGAACAGGTTTTTGACAGAATAAATATCGGTTTAACCGCTTATTACACACCGAAATTCTTTGAAGACATCGGATTTTTTATAAACCTGTATCACGGTCAAGATTATTACAATATTTATTTTGACAAACAAAGAAATATCATCAGGTTTGGTATAATGACTGAACTTTTACGATTTTAATAAATAAAAAAACAGAAAAATGAAAAAGATAATATTATTTGCCATGCTTTCAGTATTTGTCCTTACCGGACAGGCTCAAAATGCTGATTTTTCCGGTTATATGAGAAATTATACCGGCGTTTTATATAACACCGGAGATTTATCAATACTCCAAAACACCTTTAATTTGGATGTTTCTAAAACCGGAGAAAAAATAGGGTTTAAAGTGAATCCCATGATATATCATTATTGGGCTGACAGTCTGAATTTCAGATTAAGAGAAGCTTATGTTGACTTATATTTTAAAAATTTCGATATCAGAGTCGGTAAACAGCAAGTTGTTTGGGGAAAAGCCGATGGCGTGTTTATCACGGATGTTGTTTCACCCTTAAATTTAGAAGAATTTTTATTACCCGATTTTGATGAAATAAGAACCGGTGTTAATGCAATCAAATTAGACTATTATATCGGTAATAACACATTGGAAGCAATCTGGATCCCTCAGTTTACGCCGACGGAAGCACCTCAAGCCGGTTCAATATGGTATCTGCAACCTGAATTTCCGGCACCCGCAACTTTTGATTGGTCTAAATCCGAGATAAAACCGAGTCTTGAAAACAGCGAATTTTTTGCAAAATATTCTGTTTTTACTTCAGCAATCGATTTTGAAATTATGGGAGGTTATACTTGGGATGATAATCCGACAATGCATGTTCAAAAAGAATTTGCCGTTAATTTACAAACACATCAACCCTATTTGGCGGGTTTAAATATTACCCCGGAACATCACCGTTTATATCTCGGAGGTGCTTCTTTCAGTACCGAAATTAAAGGGATTGTATTACGAGGTGAAGGGGCTTATTATAACGGTAAATATTTTCAAACAGAAGATATGCAAGCCGTTGATGCATTAGTTCAAAAAGATTACTTGCATTATATGGCAGGTTTGGATTTTAATATCGGAAACGTAAAATTAAGCTCTCAATTTATTCAGGAGTACATATTGGATTATGATGAAAATATAACCAACAAAGAATTTCAAAATACAATGACATTTTTGGCAAGATATGATACGCCGTCTGATTTATTACATTTTGAATTATTTTCATATGTCGGATTAACAAATGAAGATGCATTAATAAGACCGAAAATTACTTACGATTTTGACGACAGTTTTTCAATTCTTCTCGGCTCCAATATTTTTGTCGGTGACAGAAGCGGAAGATTTGGTCAATATCAGGATAATTCAATGATGTATTTGAAATTAAAATACAGTTTCTGATAAATCGGAATTAAAAAAGGAGTTACATTTATGTGACTTCTTAAATGTACCTGGGTTAGTTGGCGTTAACTACATGGTTTTATTTTAAATTATTAAATATTTTGAAATGAAGAAATCAGAACCCGGAATGTGGGAAAAAATAAAAAAAGGTGCTTATAATTTGCTGAATCCGATTTTAAAACTTGTGATAAAAACCGGAATAACACCTAACGGAATAACACTTATCGGTTTTATTATTACGATTTTTTCAGCCGTAATTTTAATTGTCGGTGCAGAAACGGGAATAAGAGGCGATACAAGATACATTACTTGGTTCGGAATTGTTTTATTAACTGCCGGACTTTTTGATATGCTTGACGGACAACTTGCCCGAAAAACCGGAAAAATGACAAAATTCGGAGCCCTTTTCGATTCTGTTATTGACCGATACAGCGAAATGATAATGTTTTTCGGAATTGCCTATTATTTGGTTTCGTATCATTATTTTTTAAGCGGTGTATTGGCTTTTATTGCCATGATTGGTTCTATAATGGTCAGTTACGTTAGAGCCAGAGCGGAAGGATTGGGTGTAGAATGTAAAATCGGTATAATGCAACGTCCCGAAAGGGTTTTGACAATCGGAATATCGGCAATATTATACGGACTTATTTCACATTTTACGGGAACCTTTAAAGTTGAGATTGACATATTTCCCTATACATTATTTGAAAACATCTCAATTTTCACGATTCCGATTTTTATTATGGCTGTTTTAACAAATTATACGGCTTTTCAAAGATTAAATCATTGCAGAAAAATAATGTAACAAAAAAATATACATATTAAATTATAATTAAATGAACTCTAAACAAAATATTAAAAAACCGGAAGGAAAGTTAGGAATACTTACACCCGGTATCGGTGCAGTGTCAACCACATTTATGGCAGGTGTTATTACAGTTAGAAAAGGTTTAGGCCAACCAATCGGTTCTGTTTCGCAAATGGGAAAAATCAGACTCGGTAAAAGAACCGAGAACAGAAATCCTACGGTTAAAGATTTTGTTCCTTTGGCATCTTTGGATGACATGGTTTTCGGCGGTTGGGATATCTTCTCGGAAAATGCCTATGAAGCTGCAATGAAAGCCGGCGTTTTAGAAAAAGATTTGTTGAATGCAATAAAAAATGATCTATCACAAATAAAACCGATGCCGGCAGTTTTCAATCACGATTTTGTTAAAAATATTGAAGGAGAAAATATTAAAAAAGAGCCGACAAAAATGGATGAAGCCAAAGCACTTATGGCTGACATCAAAAAATTTAAAACGGAAAATAATTGTGACAGAATTGTTATGGTTTGGTGCGCTTCTACAGAAGTTTACACCGAAGAAACGGATGTTCATCAATCGATTGAAGCATTCGAAAAAGCTTTGGAAGAAAATCATCCGTCAATTGCTCCGAGTATGATTTATGCTTACGCCGCCATAAAATCCGGTGTTGCCTTTGCGAACGGAGCTCCGAATTTGACCGTTGATACTCCGGCTTTAATCGAATTGGCAAATCAACTGAATGTTCCGATTGCCGGAAAAGATTTTAAAACCGGACAAACCCTAATGAAAACAATTCTCGGACCGGGATTAAAAACCCGTTTGCTCGGAATTGACGGGTGGTTTTCAACAAATATTCTCGGTAACAGAGACGGTAAAGTTCTTGACGATGCCGACTCTTTTAAAACCAAAGAAGTATCTAAATTAAGTGTTCTTGACAGCATTTTAGAACCCGATCTCTATCCGGAACTCTATAAAGAAATGTATCATAAGGTTCGAATTAACTACTATCCGCCTAAAGGTGATGATAAAGAAAGTTGGGATAATATTGATATTTTCGGGTGGCTCGGATATAAAATGCAAATAAAAGTAAACTTTCTCTGTAAAGATTCAATCCTTGCGGCACCCGTTGTTTTAGATCTTGCATTGTTTATGGATTTGGCACAACGTGCTGATATGAAAGGCATACAAGAATGGCTTTCGTTCTATTTTAAGTCGCCGCAAACAAAAAGGGGTTTAAAACCGATACATGATATTTTCTTACAAAAAATAAAGTTTGAAAATACATTGCGACATCTTATGGGTGAAACATTGATAAACCATTTGGGATTAGATTATTACGAGGAGTAAATAAATGAAATTTTATAAAATAACAGCATCAGGATTAGGGACGGGGTATTCTCCGGTTGCTCCCGGAACAGCGGGATCTGTTTTAGGTATTATTCTGTTTTGGATACTTAATTTTGCTTTGCAAAAAGCAGATGCAAATGAATGGTTTATCCTTGTTCTTAATTCCGGTGTTATTATTTTAACAATGTTCATCGGTGTAAAGGCAATTAAAGAAGTTCACAAAATTTGGGAACATGATGCGGGAAAAATAGTCATTGATGAAATTGTCGGAGTTTGGATTGCGGCATTTGCTGTTCCTTTCAGGTGGGAATATTATTTATCAGCTTTAGTGTTATTTCGCTTTTTTGATATTTTAAAACCGCTGTATATCAGGAGGCTTGATAATATGAAAACGAATTGGAGTGTTATGCTTGATGATGTGTTAGCCGGAATATACGCCTTAATTGTCTTGCAGTTGATAATTTATTTTAAAGTTTTTTAGAATGAAAAAAAAACAGCATCCGGGTAAAGTATTTTTAAAATACAATGTTGTTGCAGGAATTGCAACCGCCGTTGATTTTGCTGTTTTGATATTTTTCACCGAAATCTTGCAAATTCAGTATTTGGTATCAGCAGTTTTTGGGGCTGTAAGCGGAGGAATAACTGCTTTTATATTGGAAAGAAATTGGACGTTTATGAAAAAAGACGGAAAATTATCTCTTCAGGCAAAAAAATATGCAGGTATTTGGCTTACAAGTATTTTTTTAAATATTTCGGGATTGTATTTGTTAGTTGAATATATAGGGCTTCAATACATCATCTCGAAAGTAATTGTTGCCGTCATTGTCGGTATAGGTTTTAATTTTTTAACGCATAAGTATTATATTTTTAAATAGGAATGAAAAGTCGTCAAATAATATTGCTTATAACAGTTTTTGTTTCTGTTTTGCAGATAAATGCTTATTCGCAAAAAATGACACGAGTCAGAGGAACGGTTGTTAATTCAAAGACAAAAGAACCGATACCGTTTGCAAACATAATATTTGTCGGTAAAAATATCGGAACAACAACTGATTACAGAGGTAATTACTCGCTTGAAACACAGTGGGCTTCAGGGAGTATTAAGGTTGCTTATATCGGATATAAAAACAGTATTAAGAAAATAATAAAGGGGAAAAGTCAAACGGTTAATTTTGAATTGGAACCCGAAAATTTTAAAATTGATGAAGTTGTCGTAAAATCGAGAAGAAAAAGATACAGGAATAAAAATAATCCGGCTGTTGCATTGATAAAAAAGGTTATCGAAAACAAAGATAAAAATCGAAAAGAACGGTTTGATTATTATGAATACGACAAATACGAAAAGGTGGAATTTGATTTAAATAATATTACTGAAAAATTTAGAAAAAAACGTGCGTTTAAAAAGTATCAATTCATATTTAATTATGTTGATACATCTGAAATTAACGGTAAGCCGTATTTGCCTGTCTTTTTACAGGAAACCTTATCTAAAGTCTATTATCGAAGATCTCCGAAAACAAACAAGGAGTTTGTATTTGGATCAAAATCAGTCGGTTCAAAAGATTATATTGACAGCGAAGGAACTGATATGATGGTTGATTATTTGTATCAGGATATAAATTTGTACGATAATGATATTACGCTTCTTACAAATCAATTTATCAGTCCGCTTTCAACAATTTCTCCGGTCATTTATAAATTCAGAATTTTGGATACGGTTGCAGTAAATAATCGTTCGTGCATTAAACTTGCTTTTCAACCCAGAAATAAATTAGATTTTGCATTTGTCGGGAATTTATATGTTACAAATGACAAATATTATTCTGTTGTTAAAGTCGAAATGGGAATTGCAAATGAAATAAACTTGAATTTTGTTTCCGATCTTCATATCAGTCAGGAGTTCGATTTTATTGATGATACATGTTGGATTTTGACTAAGGATGAACTAATAATTGATTTTAATATCGGAAAAAAAGCTGCCGGAATGTACGGAAAAAGATTGGTTTATTATGATAATTATGTGTTTGATAAAAAAAGAGGAGATACAATTTATTCTGGATTAGATAAAACAATAAGAGAAGATAATTATGATAAAAAAGATGATGTTTATTGGGAAAAAAGCAGACTGACAGAATTAAGCGAGCAAGAAGAAAATATTTACAGCATGGTTGACAGTGTTCAACATGTTCCGGCGTTTAAACGAACTATGGATATTCTGACATTGCTTGTTGCCGGATATTGGAATTTCGGGAAAATTAATGTCGGTCCCGTAAATACTTTTTACAGTTTTAATGATGTTGAAGGATTTCGCTTAAGAATCGGAGGCAGAACAAGTGATAAATTCAGTAAACGCTTAAGATTAGACGGATACGCTTTATATGGATTTAAGGACGAAAAATACAAATATTCCGGAAGTATTATCTGGTCATTAAATAAAAAACCGATTCAAGCAAATCCGAAACATTCGATTTCGGCAATGTATCAGGTTGAAACTAATTTCCCGGGTATGGAGATGCAGTTTATAAATGAAGATAATTTTTTGCTTTCTTTTAAAAGAGGTGTTGCGGATAAATTATTGTACTATGAAATGTTTAAGATAGAACATTTTAAAGATTGGAAAAACGGCTTCTCAACAACATTTAATATCAAAAGATTAAAACAGGAACCCGGCGGCACCTTACGTTTTGATTATGATGATAAATCCGTCAAATCAATTACAACAAGTGAAATAACCGGAGTTATTCGATTTGCACCCAATGAAAAATACATACAAGGCTACAATTACAGAACGCCGATACTCGGTAAATATCCGATAATGCAAATTTCTTATACACAGGGCCTTGAAGCACTCCGCAATGCGGATTATACATACGGAAAACTGTCTTTCAACCTGTTCAAGCGCATTCATACGGCACCTTTGGGCTTTACGAATTTTGAACTTGAAGCCGGAAAAATTTTCGGTTCCGGAATTCCGTTTCCGTTACTATTTGTTCATCGAGCAAATCAAACTTATTCATATCAATTACATTCATATAATATGATGAATTTCCTTGAATTTGTGAGTGACGAATATGTATCTGTTTTTGCGGAGCACCATTTTTACGGTTTCTTTTTTAACAAAATTCCATTGCTTAAAAAACTAAAATGGAGAGAAATCATTTCAGTAAAAGGAATATACGGTGGTGTTACGGATAAAAATAATCCTAATATAACATCCGGATTGATGAAATTCCCGACTGATGAAACTGATGGAAAAGAAAATACCACAACTTACACTTTAACACAAAAACCGTATATCGAAATCAGTGCCGGTATCGGTAATATTTTTAAGTTTTTCAGAATAGATGTTGTTAAACGTGTAACATATTTGAATAATCCGAATGTCTCTGAATACGGAATCAGAGCAAGATTTAAGTTTGACTTTTAAAAAAAAATAAATATTAATTTATATATTAAACCGGATGAAACCATTACAAAAAAGAATGTCAGAATATAACATACCGCAGCTGTTTATGGCAAAAGGGATGTATCCTTATTACCATTCTTTGGAAACCGGACAAGATACGGTCGTTTATATAAAAGGGAAAAAGGTTTTAATGTTCGGATCAAACAGTTATCTCGGACTCACAAATCATCCGAAGCTTAAAGAAGCGGCGGCGAAAGCATTAATTAAATACGGTACGGGAGCATCGGGATCCAGATTAATGAACGGTAATTTAGATCTGCATGACGAATTAGAAATAAAACTTGCCGAATATACGGGAAAACAAACAGCAACGGTTTTTAGTACGGGTTTTCAGGCAAATGTCGGTACCATTCCGGCTCTCGTCGGAAGAAATGACTATCTTATTATTGATGAAAAATCTCACGCATCAATTATTGAAGGTTCGCGACTTGCTTTTGCAAAAACTTTGAAATACAAACATAATGATACCGAAGCTTTAGAAAAAGCACTTACAAAAACAGACAGAAATAAAATTACGGTAATTATATCAGACGGAGTTTTCAGTATGGAGGGTGATGTTGCCCCATTGGATAAAATCGTTGAATTAGCCGATAAATATAATGCTTCGGTGATGTTGGATGATGCTCACGGTTTAGGTGTAATGGGTATAAACGGCGCAGGAACGGCTTCTCATTTTAATCTTACCGATAAAACAGATATCATAATGGGAACGTTCAGCAAATCTTTAGCTTCTCTCGGAGGATTTATTGCTTCTGATTTTAATACAATAAATTATTTGAAACACAGTGCCAGAGCATTAATTTTCAGTGCGGGAATTCCGCCCGCATCAGCTGCTACAGTTTTAGAAGCATTAAAAATTATAAAATCCGAGCCTCAAAGAATAGATGCTTTATGGGAAAATACAAACTATGCTAAAAAATGTCTTAAACAAGAAAATTTTAATATCGGAAACAGCACAACACCGATTATTCCGATTTTTACCGGAGAAGATTCAAAAACATTTTCATATGCTTCAATGCTTTTAAATAAAGGAGTATACGTAAACCCGGTGGTACATCCCGCAGTAGAGAAAAATAACGGTATTTTGAGATTCTCTTTAATGGCTACTCATACAAAAAAACAAATTGCAACTGCAGTTGAGAAACTGGTTGAATGTCGATCTTTAATTGAAAAGAACAAAGTAGCGCAATTTGCATAAATTATTTAATTAAATTTTACACTTATGAAAAGCATCGAAATAAAAGAAGTACAATCAAAAAGGGATTTAAATAAATTTATATCGTTTGCCGATAAATTGTACAAAGGAAACAAATACAGGGTGCCGCAATTACACTCGTTTGAAAAATCAACCTTAATAAAAGAGAAAAATCCGGCTTTTGATTTTTGCGAAGCAAAATATTGGCTGGCGTACAGAGATAATAAGATTGTAGGAAGAATAGCTGCAATTCTTAATCATAAATCAAATGAAATATGGAACGAAAAATATATGCGTTTCGGATGGGTTGACTTTATTGATGACATTGAAGTGTCTTCGGCTTTAATAAAAACTGTTGAAGATTGGGCAAAAGAAAAAGGTTTGACGGCTGTTCACGGACCGCTCGGTTTTACGGATATGGATTTGGAAGGTATGTTGGTATACGGATTTGACGAAATTGCGACTCAGGCAACTCTGTATAATTATCCGTATTACATCGAACATCTTGAAAAGCTCGGATATAAAAAAGACACGGATTGGATACAATTTGAAATTGAAGTACCCGAAAAAGTACCCGAAAAAGTAAAGCGAATATCTGATCTGGTACTTAAAAGATATGATTTAAGAATTTTAGACGCAAAAAAATCGAAAGATATTCTGCCTTATGCAAAAAGTATGTTTAATACCTTAAATGAGGGATTTAAAGATCTATACGGATACGTTGCTCTTACCGAGAAACAAATTGATTATTACGTAAAAGCATATTTTTCAATAATTAACACAAAATATGTTTGTTTTGTATTAGATAAAAATGATGAGGTTGTCGGATTCGGAGTTACGCTTCTGTCTTTATCGGAAGCATTGCAAAAAGCAAAAGGAAAATTATTTCCTTTCGGATTTATTCATATTTTGAAAGCGCTTAATAAAAATACAAAAATTGATATGCTTTTGCAAGGTGTAAAACCGGAATATATAAATAAAGGTGTTGCCGCCGTATTTTTTAATAAATTAATGCAAGCATACATTGATAACGGTATAAAAACAGCGATTTCAAGTCATGCACTGGAAACAAATAAAGCTGCAATTCAAATATTTGACGATTATAATACACGACAACACCTGAGAAGGCGGATTTATATAAAACATTTTGAATAAATAAGGTGAAAAAGATTTTAATAGTCGGGGCAAGCGGTTTTATCGGAGGGTTTCTTGTTGAAGAGGCTCTGAACAGAGGATATGAAGTATATGCCGGGATACGAAGTACAAGTAACAGACAATATCTTTCGGATAAACGCATTAAATTTTTAGAATTGAAACTATCCGATAAAAGCAATTTGAAACAAAAAATTAAAGATTTCGGAAGATTTGATTATGTTATTCATAATGCGGGATTAACAAAATCGTGTAAAAAAAGTGCTTTTGAACAGGTTAACTTTCAATACACAAAAAATTTGACGGAGGCATTTATTGAGACAGAAAATATACCTGATAAATTTATTTATGTCAGCAGTTTGGATGCTTTCGGCAGCGGAAATGAAGAAACGATGCAAGCGATAAAACTTTCCGATAAACCGAATCCTCAAACTCTTTACGGAAAAAGTAAGCTGAAAACAGAAAGCTATCTTAATTCACTGAATGGTTTTCCGAATATAATTATAAGACCAACAGGTGTTTACGGTCCGAGAGACAAGGGGTATTATCTTGTTTACAAAAGCATAAAAAACGGAATTGAAACATACATAGGTTCAAGAAAACAAGTTATTTCTTTTATTTATGTTAAAGATTTAGCTCGATTAGTTTTTGATGCCGCACAATCGGAAATTTCAAACAAAGCATATTTTATTTCGGATTTGAGAAAATATACAACCGAAGAATTTAATCAAATCGTAAAAAAAGAACTGAATAAAAAAGCATTGCGAATAGTTTTTCCGAAAGCTGTTGTAAAAATACTGTCTTTTATTATCGGAAATTTGTCATGTTTATTCGGAAAACCGGCAACCTTAAATATGGAAAAGTACAAAATAATAAGTGCAGGTAATTGGTATTGCGACAGTTCGGATATCGTTAAAGATTTTGGTTTTAAACCGGAATATGATCTTAAAAAAGGAATTAAAGAAACCATTACTTGGTTTAAAGAACAAAAACTACTGTAAAAATGCGAAAATTATTTATAATAGTATCGGCAATATTAATGTCAACGGGTGTTTTTTCCCAACCGAAAAATTATCCCGTTCCGCCCGAAACAAAAAAACGTTTATTTTTTATTCAACGTAACCATAATGAAAATACGGTTATATACGATACAAATTTTGATAAAAACGGAAATCTTATCGAAAGTAATCCGGTCGACGTATATTGGATACGATATCAGGAACAAGGACAAAGAATGGAACTTAGGGCTATTGAACGGAGATTTGCTTTCGGCGGAAAATGCGAAAAATTAGAATCGAATCCCGAGTATTATCTTCTTAAACTTGCCGCAACAGATAAGAAAAAATTGTTATTGAAGCAAACCTCACCTTTTAAAGCAGCTATTTATACGAAAATAAACAATAAAATGTCTGTTTTGCATCATATGTATATTTTTGCGGATAATTCCGGAATTAAACCGACTGTAATATATATCGAACTCTTCGGAAAAGATATAAAAACCGGACAAAAAACCTATGAAAAACTGATTAATCCGTAAAAAATGAAATTCCGACGATTTACAAAAAAAAATATTCTTGTAAATATCTTGCTTATTGTATTGTATATTGTATGGAATACGATTGTCAGAGGTATGAGGAGCGAGCATTGGTTTTTAATTGTTCTTTGGCTTACAATGTTTTATATCGGAGAAAAAACACGAAAATTTATTTTAGCTTTTTCAATTTTTATAGTTTATTGGATAATTTACGATTCCATGCGAATTATTCTGAATTATGAAGTGTCTCCGGTGCATATAAAACAACCGTACGAACTTGAAA
>JAOZQB010000074.1:12232-12866 GCA_029932445.1 Bacteroidales bacterium
ACATCATTATCCGTTTTTGGATATTCTTGCGGGATTATTTTATATAAATTGGGTGCCGATTCCGCTTGCTTTTGCCGCCTATCTTTATGTGAAAGACAAATACTTATTTACAAAATTTTCATTAGTTTTTTTAATTGTTAATATTTTCGGATTTATTATTTACTATCTTTATCCTGCGGCACCGCCTTGGTATGTGCAGCTTTACGGTTTTGATTTGCATATCGGTATTCCCGGAAACAGTGCCGGGCTTTCACGTTTCGACAAATTGCTCGGAGCACCTATATTTCAGAGTATTTACAATAAAAATGCGAATGTCTTGGCGGCAATGCCTTCGCTGCATGCCACATACCCGCTTATTGTTCTTTTTTACGGAATTAAAAAAGGCTTAAAAAAAATGAATCTGTTGTTTGTAATATTTATGTTCGGTATTTGGTTTTCGGCAGTATATGCTTCGCATCATTACATTATTGATTTGATTGCCGGTGTAATACTTGCACTTACCCTGATTTTTTCATTTGAAAAATTATCCGAAAAAGAATTTGCCGATAAAAAAATAAGAAACTTTGTAAAAAGAATTTTTTAAACCTTACGGCTTAAATACAGTCAAATAAAAATCAACTTATAAAAAATATGA
>JAOZQB010000075.1 GCA_029932445.1 Bacteroidales bacterium
GGTATTATGTTAATTTAAATCATTAAAAATATTATTGAATGATTAATTTAGAAACAACTGATTTGTCGCCTAAATTAATTTTAATAAAATAAATTCCCTTTGAGACATAATTCAATTTAATAATATGATTTTCAGAAGTATTTAATTTATTCGAATAAACAAGCTTTCCTGTCATATCAGAAATTGAAACATCAGCAGTTTTTTCAGTTTCTTTAAAACCAATATTAAATACTCCGTTTGAAGGGTTCGGGTATATTGATATCAAATCATTAAATTTGACATCTTCAACTGATGTAGCATCCGTAGTAAAAGAAATCTCCTTTCCGTAACTAATCCCGTTAGGATTTATGGCATATGACTTAACATAATAATCACTTCCGTTAGATAAACCATTTATATCAATAAAATAATTCCCTATACCGACAACAGGATTTGTTTGAGAAACAATAACATCAATATCACTTAAATCAGGATTTGAATCTCTGCTTAATACAAAACCACTTTCAGTAACACCGGAACTAAAATCATCAACAATTGTTCCGTATACAGTAACCATTTTATTTGTAAGATTTTTAATACTGTCAGTTGTTATATAAGGAGAATAATTCCCGGATAATTCAAGAGGAACCTCCCACATTCCTCTTCCGTATGAAGAAGCTCTCAATCTGCTGTTTTCCGGAACTACTCTGTCATAATATATATCAAGTTCTGTTACATCGACCTTAGGTAAGCCGGCTCCGAACAAGACCCAATCATCATTTCCGTTTTTAATATAAGTACCGAAATCTGTTCCGGTATACAATTGAACGATTGTTGATTCCAAATCATTTTGCACAAGAGTATTTACCGGGATATCAGGCAATCCTTGCGAAATATCAGTCCAAGTATTTCCGCCGTCAGCCGTCATGTACACACAATCAGAATTATAACCGCTTAATGCTACCCATACAGTATTGTCATCATCCTTTTTAATTTCAATATCTTTTATGCTGCTGTTTGAAAGAGGAAGATTATTAGTTATTTCTGTCCATTGATAACCATTATTTGTTGTTTTATAAATTGATGAATATTTTGCAACATATAAAACTTCCGGATTTAAATTTGAAACTGCAATTGAATGAAGTGAAGATCCGAAACTACCGATATTTTGAAAATTTTGACCTTGATTAATTGTCTTCCATAAAGTGCTGTATCCTACAAACAGAGTATTACTGTTATTAGGATCAAAAACATAAGGAGTAACCCATGAACCGGAGGGACCTCCGGAAATATTATCAGCAATATTAATAGAAACACCCCATAAATTAGTTGTTCTGTATATGTCTCCGTAAGGTCCGCTTCCGTATTGGATATTATCATCATTAAAATCTACTAAACATTTCATTCCGTCACCTCCGTGAGCATCAATCCATATTCCGTCTTCAATCATCTTAGTTCCGTTGTCTTGCAGACCTGATAAACTAATATTTGGAGAGTTCCGGGAAACACTCAAACCATACATCTGACTTATTATCAAGCCATCAGATAAATCTGTCCAGCTATTTCCGTCAGCAGATAAATAAACACCGCCGTCATTACATTCATAAAAATCTGAACTTCCCGGACGAAATGAAAAATAATGTTTATCCGCATGAACTGCTTGGACACCGCCACCGCCGTACCAATGATTACTTATATTCCAAGTTAAACCTCCGTCAACAGATTTCCATGTATTAACACCTCCGCAATATAAGACATCAGCATTTGTCGGATCAACCGCAAACGATAAATCATACCATCCTTGTCCGTTATTTGTCCCTGTTCCGTCTTCAGACCAATTCAAAATTGGTTTATCATCATAAATTAAAGTAAAACTATCACCGCTGTCCGTTGATTTATAAATACCCTTTAAACCATTTGATGCATTTGAAGCTAATGCATATACAACATCAGGAGCAACAGGACTGACAGTTAATTCAATTCTTTTTGCCGATGAATTAGAAAAAACTGAATTCCATGTTGAACCTCCGTCTGTTGTTTTATCGATAAAACCATTACTGCGAGAAGATCCGTAAATAATTTGAGAATTTGCAGGATGAAATTCAATATCAATAAATTCGGAAGCATTAATCAGACTCCAATTTTGTCCTGCATCAATTGACTTATATAAACCGGCTGATGTTGCTGCATATAGTATATTATTATCCGTCGGATCAATCAACATATTATTTACAACATCCCCGTTTCCGGGATTAAAACTTAAACCTGTAGTGTTCCAATGTAGCCCGCCGTCAATTGATTTTAATACACCGACACCATAATTATCAAACGCATCTCTGTCGCCGGTTCCGATATAAATGGTATTCGAAGTTACATAATCTGAAGGGACAATTACGGCACTAACACCCAAAACTTCGTTGCTGTCTGTTAAAGCAATCCATGAATCCCCGCCTGTTTCGGTTAACCATAATCCGCCTGCCGGTGCTCCTACCCAGAATGTATTTGCATCTGTAGGATGAAATGCAATCGTATTAAGCCTGCCTAATCCATTATAACCGCCAATGGTAATATTAGGTCCTAATTGATTCCAAGCTTGCAAATAGTCTTTTTGTACGCTTTTTTGAATTTGGAAATCAGCAAATGCTTTATGTCTTAATTCATACGGAAACATACCTGTTTTTTTATCGACTCTGGTTTCCCAATAATTCTCCCATCGTCTGAACTGATTCCAACCGTAGGCTTTTTCAGTTTCTCCTTTTTCATTTATACATTTTCCGTCTTTTACATTTTTATTATCCCAATAAAGATTAAATGCTTTTTGATATTCAAAAAATGAAATATCCGTAATCTTTTTTTCAGGAAGAAAATTTCTCCATTCTTGTGCATTTCCTGCATTCATTATTAATATTCCCAATAAGACTAATGTGATTTTTTTCATTTTAATTGATATTTATTATGTATTATTAATAGTATATGATTTACAAACTTAATAATGGTTGCATTAAGTTATCAAAGAAACATAAATCATAATAAGAATAAGGTGATTCCTGTCACAATTGATCTATTCTGCAATCACCATTCCCTTGATGCTCTTTTTCTCTGAAACGGAAAAAAAAGTTGTATCGGAGTTTAAGCCGGAAGAATCTCTTAAAAAACTCAGATCCTGATTATTTACTGTCAGATGAATAAGCGAATCATTCTCAGATATATGAAAAATTATCGTATCGAAATTAATTTTAATTTCGGAATTTGAATTGTCTGTAACCGTTGTATCATTAAAATTAAAAATCCTCCCTCCGGAAATATCATTTTGATGAACATAAGCATATCTTGCTCCTGCAATAATAATTAATGCGAAAATTATTTTAGCGAAAGGTGTTAATTTCAATCTTCTTTTCATCATTTATTATTTTTTAATCTTCTAAAGTTTTTTCCAAATCAGCAAGTCCTTCTTCTTCTTTTTTAATTTTCAGTAAATCTTCTTCTTTCGGTTCACCGAATAAAAATGAAGACCCTTCTTTTTCAAATTTCTCCAATATTTCAAGACCTTCTTGCTCATAAATACCGTTTTGCAAATCAATACTGTCTATGAAACTTCCCGAAACTTCAATGAATCGCTCCATTTCACCGATTTTTTGGTGAATATCTTCAACAACAGTTTCGGTTGCCATATCAAAAATTAATCGCTTATCCGGATCACCCTGAATAATTGACATTGCACGTTTCATTGCAGAATGACTGGTTTTAATTGCTTTAAGTTCTTGTTTTCGCATACGTACATCATTATCGGTATCTTGAATTAAATAACCCGAATTAACATGAATTTTGTTTAAAACTTTATATAAAACCAACATCTTATCCAGCAATTTTTGATAACGTTCATTTGTTTCTTTTAATCTTCCGTATTGTCTTGTATTAATGGTAATAAGTTCATTCTTCCCTTGTTTTTTTGCTTGTTCAGCCAATTTAATACTGTGCTCCATTTCACGTCTGTTCTTCAGAATAATTGTTTTTAATTGTGAGACTTGGCCTTTCAATTGTGTAATATGCAAATTCATTTTTCGCATATTCTTTTTTAAATATTCCACATAATTTTCAAGAATTTTAATCGGGTCAATTTGAACAAACAATCCGGTAATCCAACGCATAAAACTTTTATACATATACCAAATTAAATTTCGAACACGTTTGTCAAAAATCATATACAATAAAGCAAGTACAACTGCTCCCAAGGCAATCGTACTTATTGTTCCTTTCAATAAACTTGTTATAAAACTGAAAATCGGAACATGATATATTGCTATAACGGCAGCACCTGCAATTAAAAAGAAAGCACCGAGTTTTCCTTCGGGTCTTCTCCAAAAAGATTTTTTCTTTACGGAAGGTAATTGATTGTTCATATTTTACGTTTTTATGTTAATGCAAATATAATTAAAATTCCAAATTGAGACAGAATAAATATGAATTTCACCTAAAATATTAACAATTGCATCTCTTAAGTATCATTTTTTATTACTTTTACGTGTTCTGTTTAAATCAAGAATCATGAAATCAACAATCAAACAAACGATTATTTTTCTGCTGTTTTTCGGAATATTTTTCTCCGTACATTTCTCCGGTCAAGCACAAGTAAGAAGAAGCCCGATGAAAACACGCATACTCTTTATCTTTGATGAATCGTACAGTATGACCGGAAATTGGAAAACCGGCAGAAAAATAGATATAGCAAAGAAACTGCTGATTAAAATGGTTGACAGTTTAAAGCATATTGACAATCTTGAAATGGCATTACGAATGTACGGAAATAAAAGTAAAATGCCTCCGCAGGATTGTAATGACACCCATCTTGAAGTTCCTTTCAGTCAAAACAATGCGGAACAAATAAAACGTAAATTAGAAATTACGATTCCGAAAGGGACAACACCCATTGCCCGTTCGTTGGAAGAAGCCGGCGATGATTTTCCGCCGTGTTATAATTGTAAAAATATTATCATTTTAATAACTGACGGAAAAGAAGAATGCAAAGGCGACCCGTGTAAGATTGCAATTATTCTTCAAAACAAAGGCATTACTATAAAACCGTTTATTATAGGAATCGGTTTGGATGTTGAATTTAAAGATGCTTTTGAATGTATCGGAAGTTTCTACAATGCAACCAATGAAGAACAATTTTCGGAAATTATGAAAAAAGTAGTTCACAAATCACTTTACGGAACTTCTGCAGAGATTGATTTGTTAAACAGTTCCGGTCAACCGAAAGAAACAAATGTAAATATCAGTTTGTTTAATCAAAAAACAGGTTTGCTTTTCAAGAATTTTATTCACACAATAAATTACAAAGGCAATCCGGATACCATTGTTCTGCCTTCAAGCATTACTTATAAAATGAAAGTACACACTATTCCGCCTGTTATTAAAGAAAACATAACAATAACAGAAGGAAAGCATAATAAAATAATAACTAAAACACCTCAAGGCAAATTAAATATCATTCAAGAAAGGGGTTTGGAATTGAAAGGAGTAAAATGCATTGTAAGAAAACACGGAAGTATGAAAACGCTTTATGTTCAAGATATGTTTGAACCTATAAAATATTTGACAGGGACTTATGATTTAGAGATATTCACAAAACCTCGTATTTATTATAAGAATATAAAAATTAATCAAAGCAAAACGACTTCAATAAAAATCAAACAACCGGGTTTGGCAAATATTTATCTGCCCTCAAAGGGTTTCGGCGGAATATACAAAATAGATAAAGGGGATGTAAAATTAATTGTGGATTTAAATCAAATTACTTTAAAAAGCATCTATTTACAACCGGGACATTATATTGCTGTATATCGCCCTGCCGGGATAAAAATGACTTCTATGTCAAAAGAAAGACACTTTATTATAAAATCAGGTCGTTCCGTTAATGTCAGTTTAAGATAAAAACCGGCTATATCCGTATATACACCTTATTAATCAATAAAATACAATGAATAAAACTCAAAAAATAACAATCTCATTTTTTTTTCTTCTGATTGTTTCCGTCGGTTTGTATTATTTTTTTAAATCTGACAATAAAAATATGACTTCTGAACTGTTTATTGTGAAAGATACTGCCGATATTGCAAAAATTATTATTTCGCAAGATTCCGGAAAAGTTATTTTAACACGAAATAAAGAATTGCATAATTGGATTGTTGACAACAAATATCCCGGAAATAAAAAAGCAATAAAGAAATTATATCAAACACTGACAGAAGTAAGAATAAGTAAACCGGTATTGCACTCAAAAAAAGATTCTTTGATGAAAAATATTCAAAGCAACGGTAAAAAGGTTGAAATATATAACTCAGACAACCGGTTGATTAAGAGAATAATGGTGGGAAGTTTTCAAAAACAACTCGAAGGTACCTATTTGTATAATCCGAAAGAAAAATCAATTTTTATAGTTAATATTCCCGGACTTGAAAATGATTTGAATTATCGGTATAACATTAATCCCGTATATTGGCTGAAACCGGAAATTTTTTCGTACCGTCCGAATGATATAAAAGAAATAGTTTTAAACTATCCCGAAAAGCCTTCAAAATCATTTAAGCTCAAAATTCTTAAAGATACCGCCTATCTTAATCACTTATCAAACAATGCTACTGTCAAAAATCTGAATCTTCTCAAAGTGGGAAGTTACTTAAGTTATTTTTTAAACGTAAAATTTGCATCGGAAACAAATGATACCGAAAAACTCCGAAACAAATTGTTAAATAAAATACCTTATGCCGAGATTACGGTTATCGATATCAATCAACATACAAAAAACATTAAATTATTTCAAATTAAAAGCGGTTCGGAATTCGGCAAATATGATTTAAATAAATTACATGCTCTGATTAATGATAAAGATGTTGTTATCGTAAAATATGTTGATTTTGATTTAATTTTAAAAGATATTTATTACTTTGTAAATTGAAAATTCCATAATTATGATAAAATCAATGACCGGTTACGGTAAAAAATCGATTACTTTTAATAACAAAAAAATAAGTGTTGAAATTAAGTCGCTGAACAGCAAAAACTTAAATCTTCAAGTAAGAATTCCGGAATCATACAACAGCAAAGATTTAGAAATCAGAAATGTATTATCCGAAGAATTAAAAGGCGGAAAAATCAGCTTTACTTTGAATATTGACAATCATGAAAGAAATTCATTGAATTTGAATAATGAGAAAATTTCTTTTTATTATAAAGAACTGGAAACAATTGCCTTAAAGCATAATTTAAAACCCGAAAACGAACAACTTTTACAAGCTGTTTTAAGATTGCCGGATATTACGGAAAATGAAGCCGAAGAAGAAAATCCTGAAGAATGGAAACAAATCAAAAGTCTGATTAAAGAAACAATTAAAGAAATTCAAAAATTCAGATTACAAGAAGGAGCTTCAGCTGAAAGAGATATTACTGAAAACATTCAAAAAATTGAACAATTAATTCCCGAAGTTGAGAAATACGAAAGCGAACGAATCGAAACCGTAAAAGAACGACTGAATTCAAAACTAAAAGAATTTATTGATAGCGGAAATCAAAACGGGGATCGCTTTGAACAAGAAATCATTTATTTTTTAGATAAATTTGATATTAACGAAGAAAAAATTCGCTTAAAAAATCATTGTTCTTTTTTTATTGAAACCATGCAACAAAATGAAGTTGTCGGTAATAAATTGGGATTTATTGCACAAGAAATCGGCAGAGAAATAAATACTCTCGGGTCTAAAGCAAATCATGCCGAAATTCAAAAAATTGTTGTTAATATGAAAGATTATCTCGGTAAAGTTAAAGAACAAAGCTTAAATATTTTATAATTTCGTGATACCGTTTTCGATAAATGGTAACAAAATTTGATTATTTTTGGCTGATTACGGTAACATAATTTTCAAATAACCGCTATGGAACAGAAATTCATAGGTTTTCTAATTCTAACAATTGAAATTCATTGTAAAAAATACTTGAAATTGATTTTAGAGATAAAAAGAACATAAAATATACGCGATTCTTTGATATTAAATTTCTTATACTTCTTAATTCATAAATCGTTAATCTTTATTCAAAATTCAAAAGCGAAATACGATTAACAAGAACTAAGACAGTTGGAAAAATTGAAGGGTTTCAATCATAATTTAAGATAATGAAGACAAAACACATATTCATATTTATTTTTATTCTGTTCTCTGCATCATGTCTCACCCAAAAACCGCAAAGAACAAAAACAAGCGCATCCGAATATAATCCGGCAAGCTTTGTTTTACATCCGCAATTTAAGCTCTTTCACGTTTCAGATTCTTATTCAAAGCTTTATCTGAAACTATTTACTAATGAGTTACGTTTCAGCAGTGCAAATGAAGACCGTATAAATCAAGCAATTATCAAAATAAAATATGTCATAAAACCTTCCGTGAAAAGCAATACAATCATTGACAGTGCTCAAACCACTTTAAAAATTAAAAAAACAGAAAACCAAACAAGTATTATCAGCTTTTTTAAAATCAAAAACATCAAAAAAGAGCATTCTGTTATTGAAATTAAAATGGTTGATACGTATGCAAATAAAAAAAGTCATTCATTCATCAGGGTTAATAATTCCGATGATGATAATGAGCAATATTATTTCAGTTTAAAAGTAAAAAATAAAAAGCCCGTTTTTACTCAATATTTTCGTTTAAGTGACTCATTGATAATCATGCACAAAAACACTTTGATTAATAAAATACAAATCAAACATTTTAAAAACAATTTCTCTGAAGCCGTAAAACCTTCTGACACACAAGAGCAAAATTCACTCAGACTTAAAGCTGATACAAGTTGGCATGAAAATGCCGTATTCGGTAAAATTCCGTTTAAAGTCAAAAAAAGAGGCATTTATCTTATCAAAGCAGATACGTTTAAACATAAAGGCATGCTTAAAGTGAATTTCAGCAATACCTATCCTTTGCTGACTAAATCTTCAGAACTGGTCAAAGCAACAAAATATTTAACTTCAGATGAAGAATACAGCAGAATGATGCAATCGGATAATAAAAAATTAAGTATTGATAATTTCTGGCTACAAGCTGTTAAAAATAAAGAACGTGCACGTGAAATTCTTAAAATATGGTATAACAGAGCAACTTACGCAAATTATTATTTCACTTCTTACAAAGAAGGATGGAAAACAGACAGAGGAATGATATATATGGTTTACGGGCCTCCCGATGACATTAAAAATTTTGATGATGCCGAAAAATGGATTTATATCAACTCAAAAGAAGATCAGAAATTAGAATTTATATTTGTTATTCCCGAGCAAGCAATTTCAAAAAACGATTTTATTCTGTTACGCGATGCAAAATATATTACTTCGTGGAATCGTGCCGTAAAATCATGGCGCAGCGGAACGGTTTATCATTATTAAAAATGAAATTTGTAAGCTGTAATAAACAACTTGCAAAAATAAAATTATAAAATTCAGCGAAAATCTGTGTCTGAAAAAATGCTTAAAAAAATTATAACGGCTGACAACTCTCCCACCCTGTACGTTCCCGAGCTTGACGAACATTATCATTCCGTAAACGGTGCTCTGCAAGAATCGATACATATTTTTATTAATGCCGGATTAAAGCACATACAAAAAGAAAAAATCAATATTTTGGAAGTCGGTTTCGGAACCGGCTTAAATGCCGTTTTAACTTTCTCCGAAAATAAAAAATTGAAAAAAAATATTAATTATGAAACAATTGAAAAATATCCGCTTTCAGCAGATATCATTGAAGATTTAATAAATAATAACTTCACAGAACCTGAAATAACTGAACAAATTCATAAAATACCTTGGGAGCAAGAAGTAAAGATTTCAGATAATTTTTGCATAAAAAAAATTAAAACTGATTTAAAAAAATACACTCCGGAAAAATTATTTGATTTAATCTATTTTGATGCTTTTGCTCCCGAAAAACAACCCGAATTATGGACAGAAAAAATTTTCAAAAAAATATATGATGCAACGAAGCAAAACGGCATACTTGTAACCTACTCAGCCAAAGGAACCGTAAAACAAGCATTAAGAGCTGCCGGTTTCAGCGTTAAACGTCTTCCCGGACCGAAAGGAAAAAGACATATGGTTCAAGCAGTTAAAATTATTTCTTCTGATAACTTTCAGGTCTAACGGCTTTAACCGTCCAATTTTTCAAAAAAGCAAAAAACTTTTTTTTATCATAACTTCCTTTTCCGTCTTCCGAATACCTCGAATTTTGTGTATGCAATCTGTTCCCTTCAGCATCGCAAATTACGATAACCGGAAAACTGAAACGTTGCGGATAATCAAATTGTGCGAATAATTGTTCATTTTTCATTGACTTATCATAATTCACCCGAATAACAACATAATCGGCATTTATCAATGAATCAAGTATTGCATTCTTGGTATAAAAATCATTAAATTTATAACACCGCGAGCACCAATTCCCGCCGATTTGAATCATTATATGTTTGTCTTCATTTTTTGCCTGTTTCTGAGCATCTTTAAATTGTTGTAATCCGTATATATTAACATCATACAACTTTTCTCTTTGTGAATATACTGATAATGTGTACATTAGGATTGCAATTATTAATAATGTTATTCTTTTAAAATAAATCATCCTTATAAATTTATGTTTATAAACAGTTTGCAATTATATAAGTTTTTATAATTTTAAATCATCTTTAAAATATATTATATGCCGGTGAAACCAATAAAAATATTCTTTATCTGTCTGTTGTTTCCTTTAAGCATATTTTCACAGAATATAAATAAACTAAATCTGTACTTATTTAATTCTGAATATACAAATGCTGCTTATTTCGGTGAAAATTTGATAAAAGAATTTCCCGATAACACTAAAATCTTATACAAAACCGCAATAGCATATCAAATGCTTAATAAGAATAAAAAAGCGCAAACATTTATAAAAAATGCCTGTTTACTTGACACCACAAATACGAATTACATTAACTTCTATGCAAATATTCTGAACATAAACGGTTATCAAGATAAGGCAATTAAATTCTACGGTAAAACATTAAATTTTGATTCTTTAAATTTCTATGCTTTAAATAATCTCTCAAAACTTTATTTTTCACAAAAAAAATTCTTGAAAGCACTTCACTTTTATACTATTTTATCTTCTGAAGATTCTTTAAATTCATTTTATTACAGAAAATCAGGTCTTTGTTATTTGAAATTAAAAGACACAAAAAGAAGTTTAAATTATTATCTTAAAGCATATTCCATTGACACAATCAGTATTATAAATATTAAATCATTAGCTTTTGTTTATTTAAAAACAGGAATACCGGATTCTGCAATAAAATATTGTGATAAAGGGATTAAAATTGATTCAACTTATTCTGATTTCTATAAAATAAAAGCCGATGCACACTTTGTAAAAAATCATTTTTACAGAGCTGTTCCCGAATATAAAAAAGTGTTACAACTCGGAGATACGTCATACAACATTTTAAAACGACTCGGCATGGCACTGTGTGAAATCAAAAAATACAAGGAAGCATTACCCTATAATCTTGCCGTTTATAAATCGGACTCAACTTCATATTCAAATACGACATATTTATGCAGAAATTATTTAGGATTAAGAAATTATGACAAATCCTTGGAGTTTGCAGAAAAAACATTGAAATTAATTCACTTCGCCGAACGGATAAGCTATGATATTTATGACAATATGGCCCATGCTTATATAGGAAAAGAGCAATTAAAGAAAGCATTGAATATGTTTTTAAAAAAAGAATCTGTTTTTAAATCATATCCCCATTATTTCAATCTAAATAATACTTACGAAACAGCTTTAATCTATGATAAATTAAAAGATAAAAAAAATGCACTGAAATATTACAAAAAAATATTGAATTACTATGAAAACAAACAAATTAAAGATTTTGATACTCCGATTTATAAATATGCAAATCAAAGAGTTACAAAATTGACCGAAGATCTGTTTTTTGAAGGAAAATAAATTATAGTTATTTAGAATCATTCTAAATTACACAAATTATTCTTATGCAAGCATAATATTTATTATTTTTGAAATTGTTGTAATTTATTATTATGATTAAACTCGGTCGTTTTTAACTCTGATATAAATCTAAAATGATAAAATATTTCAAAAAATACAAACAAATATCTTATAAATTTAAATTCACGTCAAATGATAGTTAATATTATTTTTATTGTAATTCTTATTGCGGCAGTTACCCTGTTTTCAATTAATTTCGGGAGAATTATCAAAAATATAAGGTTGGGAAAATCTGAAGATTTAAGTGATAATAAATCAAAACGTTGGAAAACAATGTTTTTGGTTGCAATTGGCCAATCTAAAATGATTAAACGCCCTGTTGCAGGCATTTTTCATATTTTTATATATGTCGGTTTTATTATTGTAAATTTTGAAATGCTTGAAATTTTAATAGACGGAATTACAGGAAGTCACAGAATTTTATCAGATGCTCCGTATTATAATATTTTTATTTCAATTTTTGAATTCTTTGCTTTTGCAGTCATGTCGGCATGTGTCATATTTCTGTTCCGAAGAAATGTAGTCAGAGTAAAACGATTTCATAATCCTGAAATGACCAATTGGCCCAGATTAGACGGTAATCTTATTCTTATTACGGAAATCTTACTGATGTCCGCATTGTTTTCAATGAATACAGCAGATACGATTTTACAGTTAAGAGGTGTCGAACATTATAACGAAACCGGTACTTTCTTTCCGGTCTCTATTGCAAGAAGGAGGACCCCGAAAT
>JAOZQB010000270.1 GCA_029932445.1 Bacteroidales bacterium
GGATCTCCGCCGCCTTTTATAAGAATATTTCCGTATAATATACCTGAAACAGTATCAATTCTGCCGGAATATTGAAGCGATGTTGTAAATTTGAAATCCGGACCTAAAACTTCAAGGGCTGTTGCCGTTGTAAAAAGTTTTTGAGTCGATGCAGGCATAAATGATTTGTCGGAATGATAAGATGCAATAATCTCTCCTGTTTTTATATCCTTTGCCGTAAAACCAAAGTCGGCATTTTTAAAATCCGGATAAGAGATTATTTGTTTTAATGTTTTATTTACCGAATGTTTTCTTTTTTCTAATTTTCTGATTTGTGCATATTCAGTTGATGCGGTAAAGCAAAAATAAATAAGAATAAGAATTGTTTTATACATTTTCCCGAATTAAATTAATTAACAGTTTTTTCAATGAGTTTTAATGTTTTTGTATCTGCATTCAGTTCAGCTTTTATTCCTGTAGGAAGCGTTATTTTATTTTTTACGTGACCGAAAGGGAATCCGTAAACAACCGGAATTTTTAGGGGAGTAATAATTTGTATTAATAATTCTTTTAAAAGAAAAGTCGGTTCTTCATTATTATCACAACCGCTGAAAATACCGAAAATAATACCCGATGCTTCTTTTAAATCAGTTGAATAAATAAGCTGAGTGAGCATTTTATCAATTTTATATGTTTTCTCATCAATTTCTTCAAGATAAACAATTTTTCCCTTAAATTCAGGCTCGAATTTTCCGCCTATCATCGAAACAAGAACACTCATATTACCTCCTATTAATTCTCCTGAAGCTTTTCCGTTATTTATTGTAAAAAAATCAAATTCAGAATTATTATCCGTTTCAGGTTCACGCTCATAAGAATACAAATAAGTGCTTTTCGTTTTTGAAATAATATTGAAAAGTGATTTTAAAGAAAATTCATTAAAAGTTGAAATACCTACGGGACCGTGATAAGAAACCAATCCTGATTTTAAATAAAAAGCAGTGATTAAGGCAGTTATGTCACTATAACCGATAAATATTTTAGGATTTTTTTTAATAATATTGTAATCAATTAAGTCAAGAATTCGAATTGCACCGTATCCGCCTCGTACACATAAAATTGCATCGACATCAGGGTTTTCAAACATATGAATTAATTCATCAGAACGTTCTTCGTCCGTACCTGCCAAATAACCGAATTCTGATAAAATACTTGCTTTATAATATGCTTTGTATCCGAGAAATTCAACTTCTTTAACGGTTTCTTCAAGTTGCTTTTTTGTAATTACACCCGAAGGAGTTATTAAACCGAAGGTAGCTCCTTTTTTAAGTTTTTTCGGGATTCTCTTTCTTAAGCTGATACTCGAAGTTTGAGAGGAATTAAAAGCAAAAAGATTTGTACTTGAAAGAAGAGTAAATCCTGATAACAATCCGATTTGTTTTATGAATTTTTTTCTGTCAATCATTATTTATCAAATTCTCGAAAAAGAAATATTGTATATTAAAACAGAAATTTGTCAGATTCGACTCTGTCCATATATTTTGTGAATATTTTAATAAAAATTTCCTGCAGAAAGAACAATTTATTAGGGGAATATTAAACTTTGTAATTAAATTTATTAATAAATTTAATTACAAAGTTTAATACTAAAAAGTAAATTATTGAACATTTGTCCTTGTATCCCACCATATTTGATAACCCCAATAATTATCTTCTTCATTTACGTCTTGCGGAATATTATCTGAATTTAACATAATTTCCGAATCCGGATACGGAAATCTGAACGGCGGGCGATTATGTCCGCTGTAGTTAGAATTAGCAGCAGGCGGAAGAGTCGGAATATCAGTTCTTCTCATTTCTGCCCATGCTTCCCAACTTTGTCTGAATAATGAAATCCATTTTTGGATATATATTTTGTTTATATCATCATTCCAAGCGACATCACTTCCTGCCAAATATGTTGAAATATCTCCTGAACTGATTCCGTATTCTTCACAAGATGCAGTAATTGCATTTTCATAGGCAGTTTGTGCGTCAGCAGTAATAAATCCTCTTTTTGCTGCTTCAGCTATAATAAATTCAACTTCTGCATATTTCAAAAAGAAAACTGAACCTGTCGGATTATTGACAAATAAGTCATTTACTCTTGAGTATGATGTGGTTTCTGCCTCTTCACCAACCATAAGACCGATGTATGTTCCGTCAGACAAACTATCTGCATAAAAAGCTATACGGGGATCCGAATAATTTAATAATGTATCGATAAGAGGTTTTGCCATCCAATCAACGCCGATTGCGCTGTGACGTGCCGTCCAAGGTTCTACCCAATCTTCTCCGGGATAAGCAAGAAAAGCATTATCTGCATTACTTTCGAATATCGGATATTTGTCAGGATTATCGATTATTTTTGATATTTCACTGCTTGCTTTACTTTCATCAATATTTGAGATACGAATTGCAAGTCTTAAATGTAATGAATTACAAAATTTTTTCCATTTTGTAATATTCCCTTCATATAATAAATCTCCGTCTTCAATATTTCCGTTTTGAGGATTGTTTATGAGCAAATCATTTGCTGTGTCTAATTTTGCAAGCATATCATAATATATAGCCTGCTCGGTGTCATAAGCGGGGTATATTATACCGTCATTTCCGAGACCGGCTTCCGTGTACGGAACCTTACCGTAGATATCCGTAGCTAATTGCATAACATAGACTTTCAGAACCATTGTCGCACCCAGCAAATTAAAATTTTCTGTTTTTTTAGCTTCACTTATTACAAAATTAGCATTTGAAGCTGTTGTTCTGTATATGACATTCCATACACCGCTGCTCGGAGGCGAAGTATATGTTGTAATATCAGTATATTTTCCTTTTGTAACATGGCCGACATATCCTGCGGCAGTTTCCATTTCTGTTGTACCGAAACAAGAGGAAACACTTTTAATTGTATATGCAAAAACATTTTCTATAGGGGCTGAATCCGGGTTATTCGGATTTGTATTTATGGCATCAAAATCTTTTGTACAAGATGAAATGAAAATAAAAACAAATCCCGTCAAAATTAAAAATATCTTGTTTTTCATATGATTATTTTTTAAAATTTAATATTTAATTGAAATCCTAACGTACGTGCAGAAGGTAATTGGTATGTTTCTATACCTACACCGCTTATAGTACCGCCTGATGAAACTTCGGGGTCAATATGCGCGTCATTGCTTTTATCTGTATAAAGTAGAGCTAAGTTTCTGCCGAAAAGTGAGATATTTGCATTTTGGATTTTAATTTTCTTAATAACTTTTTTCGGAATATTATATGCTATTGAAAGTTCTCTGAATTTTATAAAACTTCCGTCAATAATTGCAAGTTCTCCCCATGAACGAGAACTTCCCCAGT
>JAOZQB010000271.1:0-1969 GCA_029932445.1 Bacteroidales bacterium
AAATTTACCGCCTTTAAGAGAACGAGGAAATGATATTATTGAACTGACAAAACATTTTATATCATTTTTCTCTTTACAAAATGAAATCCAAATCGAAGACACTGTTTTTGACGTTTTACTAAAATATCCTTTTCAAGGAAATACAAGAGAATTAAGAAATCTCTGCGAAAGATTGGTTCTGCTCAGTAAAAATAATAAAATTGATAAATTAATTTTACCTCCCGACATTCTCTTTCCCGGAGATACTGTTTTATGTAACAATTTCAACAATAAAACATTAACAGAAATTTTGACAGAAACAGAAAAAAATGTTATTTCTTCGGCGCTTTCAAAATCATACGGAAATAAAGCAAAAGCAGCTATATTACTCGGTATTCCGGCTTCTACCTTAAAATCAAAAATCTCAAAATTTAACCTGTAATATTTAAAGTCTGACTTCATGCAAAATCGTCTGATATTCGTCGTTTTCGACGATATTTCGACGATTTAATTGATATAAAATGTAGATTTAAGATGATGTTCTACAACAATATAATTGTCTATTGATTTGCAATTCAATACAGTATTAAAGTTATTTCTGTTACTTTTTTAATTAAGAAAATTAAAGGTTCAATATTGGTAATAAGCGAAGCAATGATTTTAATTATTAATTTAAAAAAGTAAGAAAATGAAACTTAAAACAAATTTATTCTTAGTTGCAACTTTACTCTTTGGAGGATTGTTAGTTTTTAATACATCTTGTAAAAAAGATAAAGTGATTGATCCGGGAACAAGTACATCGGAATTATTAGTGAAAAAGTTTGACGCAGCACCGACATTAGACGGAAATATTGATGAAATGTGGAGTACATGTCAAACACTCGTAGGAACAACCGTTGTTCCCGATGCAGGCCAAAGAGGTGATGCTGATTTTAACGGTGACGGTTCAACAGCACCTGCCGGCATTTTTGATCCTTATACAGGTGAAGAAAATGATTTTGAATTTAAAGCAGGGACTTTCGGAGATAAAATATATTTTCTCTTAAAATGGGATGATCCGGAAGACAGCAAGGACAGAATGTCTTGGTATTTTGATACTTCCGATAATCTTTGGAAACAACAACACAAATATGCAAATGATGATAATGATAAATATTACGAAGATAAATTTGCAATGTTATGGGCCGCTACAACCGTTCAAGGGTTTGATGTAAATACTTGTTATGCGACATGTCATCAGGGATTAACACTAACATCTCCTTCCGATAAAGCGACACGACATTATACAAACAGTGCCGGTGAAATTGTTGATATGTGGCATTGGAAACGCGTTCGTTGTTCTTATGAACCTACAACTGTTGACGATCAACAAATGGTTTATAAAGAAAATACGGGAGAAGCAAATCAAAACGGAAGAACAGGTGATGAAGGCGATAAAGGATATCACAGTAACGTACAAACTTTAGCATTAGACGGAACAGGAGCTGATGTTAATGTTCCTTTATATGTTATTCCGGGTGAAACGGATTATGCTTTTATTACTAAAGATCAAATTGATGACGGATCGGCAAAATTAATTACGGCTGTTGCTTCTGACGGTACTTTAACTTATGCAGGCGGTACAATTAATCCGACTTCAGGCGGTTTTGAAAATGCAACAGGAAACAAACGAGTTCCCAGTGTTTGGATTGAAAGTTTTACGGGAAGTAAAGCAGATATTGCTATCAGTGCAGTTCATACTTCTGCCGGTTGGGTTTGCGAATTTTCTCGAAAATTAGATACCGGACATACCGATGACGTAAAATTTGATACAACAAAAGAATATCCGTTCGGTTTGGCTATCTTTAATAATGCAGCAATTGCTCATGAAATAAAAACAAATTTGTTATTAAAATTTGAAACTGCTGAATAAAGATGATATTAGTTAACAATTAAAAAATACAGAGAAAAGAGATTGTTCTCTGACATTTCTCAGAGACAATCTCTTTTT
>JAOZQB010000271.1:1979-2317 GCA_029932445.1 Bacteroidales bacterium
TATCCCTCATAATTTCTTTTGCAATTTTTAGTGTTTTCATGAGTTCATGCGAATGGACAAAAATTGAACCTGTTACCGTAATGCCTGAAAATGTAAGTTTCGGTACGGATATTATGCCGATATTCACTCAAAGTTGTAATACAACAGGGTGCCATAATTCAGGCGGTGTTTATCCGGATTTGTCCGAAGGTAATGCATTTAATTCCCTAAACGGTTCTGATTTAATTAATTTATCAGTTCCTGAAAACAGTGAATTATACATACGTATGACAGATACGCAAAATCCGATGCCGATATCCGGAATTCTTCCGGAATCCGCAACAAATTTAATTTTGGTT
>JAOZQB010000271.1:2327-3371 GCA_029932445.1 Bacteroidales bacterium
ACAAATAATAATTAGAAAATCTATAAAAATGAAAAAAATATATTTGCTTACGATAGCTGTTCTGTGCTTTGTCACAAACCTTTATTCACAAGATGATTTATTGAATATATTAGATGATGAAGTTGAAGCTGAAACAGTGTACACGATTGCAACATTTAAGTCGACAAGAGTTGTGAACGGTCATTCAATAGAAAGGATGAAAAAGAGACAACTCGACTTTAGAATTAATCATCGTTTCGGAAAATTAAACAGCGGAATTTATGAATTATTCGGTTTGGATAATGCCCTGATTAACTTTTCGCTTGAATACGGAATTAATGATTGGCTGATGGTCGGAATAAGAAGAGGAACCAATAAAAAAACACTTGACGGCTCATTGAAATTCTCACTGCTTCGTCAATCGACAGGCAAAGTAAATATGCCGGTGTCAGTTTCTTATTACACAGATGCATCTTTTAAAACATTAAGAGGATTTGAAGATCTCCCCGATATGAAAGACGGAGAATTTACCGATTATATGCACAGAATGGCTTTTACTCATCAAATTTTAATAGCCCGAAAATTCAGTGAAAAATTATCGCTGCAACTCTCACCGTCATATGTTCACAGAAATTATGTAAAACAAGAAGATAAAAATGATATTATGGCAGTCGGGATTGGCGGTCGATATAAATTTATCAGAAGAGTTGCATTCACATTTGAATATTTTTATGCAAATAATGTAACTCGTGATAATGACTATCAATATCCGCTTGCAATCGGTTTCGATATTGAAACGGGAGGTCACGTTTTTCAACTTTTTGCAACAAATTCAAAACCGATGGTCGAAGACGGATTCATCGGAGAAACAACCGGTAATTGGTTAGACGGCGGAATATATTTCGGTTTTAACATTTCTCGTGTTTTTGCAATAAAAAGCAAAGACGATAAAAAATAACAGAATTAATAAATCTAAATTATTAAATTATGAAACACACATGACAAAGAAGTTTGACACAACAATAGCATGAATAAAGAGAATCTGCATTACTTGCAGCAGGCAGA
>JAOZQB010000272.1 GCA_029932445.1 Bacteroidales bacterium
TGGTGCTGGTAAATCAATTCCGCGAGCAGAGTTTCCATTGTCAAGTTCAAAACTTTTGTTTAGAAGTTCCTTAAATTTATGCTCAATATATGTCCCAACTGCTTTTCCGTCAGTTACTCCATATAATTCCTTATTTTCATATTTGGTTTCTTGGTCACAAAACATATTTGCTGAACTAATTAAATCCTTTATTGTTAATTCTTTTTTACTCATTTACTATCCTTTATTTTAAAATACAAATTTACATATATTTAATGAACTTTTTTATTGAACTTACGTCTTTCTCGCATTACACACAACACTTGTATATCCGTAACTTATTCTGTTTTCCGGTTGATATATTTGCATTGTGCAAACCTGATTTTTATTTTTTGTTTGGTTTCAATTTGTTAAAAGTACTTTTTTCGATTAATATATCCAAAGGATTTTTGATTTTTTTATTTGACATAATTTTAAAATCGGCAAGATTTTATAGGCGACCGGCTTTAAAAACAACTCAATTTTACATGCCGGAAAAATTATCCTATCTTTGCGGCCAATATAAATACCTACTGTGACTTTTAACGAATTAAATTTAAATAATCCCTTGCTGAATGCCATTGAGGATTTGGGTTTTATAAATCCGACACCGGTTCAGGAAAAAACATTTTCCGTAATTATGTCCGGAAAAGATGTGGTAGCAACGGCACAAACCGGAACAGGAAAAACCTTTGCATATTTATTACCCGTACTTCGGCAATTAAAATACTCGGAACAAAGACATCCGCGTATTTTAATTCTTGTACCTACGCGCGAATTAGTTTTACAAATTATCGGTGAATTAGATAAACTTACGAAGTATATGAATGTTCGCTATACAGGTATTTACGGTGGTACAAACATTAACACTCAAAAGAAAGTTGTTTATGCAGGATTGGATATTCTTGTTGCCGCACCCGGAAGATTATATGATTTGGCAATGACCGGACTTTTGCGTCTGAAAAATATTCAAAAAGTGATTATTGATGAAGTGGATGAAATGCTGAATCTGGGTTTTCGTCCGCAATTGATGAGTCTTTTTGAAATTCTGTCTAATAAAAGACAAAATTTGATGTTTTCGGCAACCTTAACGGAAGAAGTTGAAACATTTATAAATGATTTTTTTATTTCGCCGACCAAAATCGAAATTACGCCTCACGGAACCCCGATTGATAAAATTATTCAATCGGCCTATTTTGTTCCTAATTATAACACAAAAATAAATCTTTTAAATTTGCTTTTAAAAGAAGAAAAATTGGAAAAAGTGCTGGTTTTTGTTCACGGAAAAAAGATTGCCGATCGTGTTTATGAAAATTTATCATCCGAATTCAAAGATGCTTCCGCAGCCATTCATTCAAATAAATCTCAAAATCTGAGGATTAAAACTCTATACCGTTTTCATAAAGGAGACCTCAGAATACTTATTGCAACCGATATTGCAGCAAGAGGTTTGGACATAACAGATGTGACACATGTAATAAATTTTGATATGCCCGAAACTCCGGGTGATTACATTCACAGAACCGGAAGAACAGGAAGAGCTGACAAACCCGGTGAAGCCATCAGTTTTATTACTGAAAAAGAGCAAGAATTGCAAATGCAGATCGAAGAAATGATGAAGAAAGCAATTCCCGTGAAAGATTTACCGGATGATTTGAAAATTTCAACGGTATTAACCGAAGAAGAAAAAAATAAACCTTACGATAAAAATTATCTGGAAACCAAATTCACACATGATTCGAAAGGTGCTTTTCATGAAAAAAAAGAAAAAAATAAGAAGCTAAATTCAGGAAGTCCGAGCAAAAAACGAAAACCTCATAAGAGAAAAATTAAACGGAGCGGGAAAAAGTAGGCAGTTTTCAGTCGGCAGTCAGCAGTCAACAGTCTGCAGTCAACAGTAGGCAGTCAACAGTCGGCAGTCAGTACCGGACGGAATTTCAGAAAAAAGTAATTTATATTTTTTAATAATTATGGATAATAAGGAAAACGAAATCAATAACAATATTATATATTCTCAAGAAGCAATTGAGTTTGTAACCGTAGCAAACGAATTTTGTAAATTGCTTGAAAATCTTAATGATTTTACATTAACTGAATTTATTAAAAATACGTATAAAATAAGTTCATTATTGCATTTAAAAGCATTAAATTTTCCGAAACCCGATATCAAAAATAAGATGACTTCCGAAACTTTTATTACGGAAGCTGATTGGCATTTTATTGATCATGCAATCAGTCAAAAACTCGGACAATTTGAAATTTATACTGAAATAAGAGAACCTGCAAACACGGATACGCCGATAGAAATAAGTATGTCGGAATGTTTAACGGATACTTATCAAGACCTTAAAGATTTTACTCAAATTTATCATATTGCAAGTGAGAATGTTATAATAAATGCCATGAATGATTGCAAAACCAATTTTGAACAAATTTGGGGACCGCGTATTCTGGCCGTATTAAAAGAATTTCATAATTTACTGTACGGTATTGAAGAATTAAAAACGGAAGATACTGATGTTAATGAAGCAATGTCGAAAGGGAAAAATTGGATTGATAATTTGTTTACGGATGAATCCTGAAATTATCGGCATCTTTCGCTACCGGAAATTTTTCTCTGAAGACATTCAGTTCGGTTAAATTCAAGTTCAATGTTTCAATATTTTCTTCATGAGCTTTCGTTTTACTTATAATATTTCCTTTCGGATTAATAACAACAGAATCACCCGAATGATAAATATTATTGCCGTCGTTCCCTACCCTGTTTAAACCGATAACAAATGCCTGATTTTCAACTGCACGAGCTTTCAGCAAAACGTTCCAAGCATCAATACGACGCTCCGGCCAATTGGCAACATAAATTAACAAATCATAATTCACTTTATTTCTGCTCCAAACCGGAAATCGTAAATCATAACAAATCAAAGGCATAATTTTCCAATCTTTTAATTGTGTAATCAGTTGATTTTTTCCGCTTGTATAAAATTTATCTTCACCCGCAAATGAGAACAAATGTCTTTTATCATAAGTTTCATAAGTTCCGTTCGGATGCATCCAAATTAATGTGTTGAAATATTTATTTTCTTTTTCAGTAATAACAGTACCGGTAACTACGGCATTTTTTAATGATGCAAATTCTCGTAATGTTTCAATTATTTCATTTTGAAAAGGAGCAAACTTACTCGGTTGCATAGAAAAACCTGTAGCAAACATCTCAGGCAAAATAATTAAATCGGTTTTTTCAATAATTGAATATATTTTTTTTCTAAAATTTTGAAGATTTGCATTCACATTCTCACACACCAAATCGGACTGTATAATTGTTACTTTTA
>JAOZQB010000273.1 GCA_029932445.1 Bacteroidales bacterium
AAAGATATAACTCAAATTTTAAATTTATCAAAAAATATTTATATTCCCTTAGCTCACAGAATCGGCTTGTATAATATTAAAACAGAGCTGGAAGAAATACATATGAAGCATACCGAAACGGATATGTATAAGTTAATTGCAGGGAAATTAAAAGAAACAAAAGCAAACAGAGATTTATATATAAATCAATTTATTGAACCTTTAAAAATTCTTTTGAAAGATGCCGGATATCGTTTTACAATCAAAGGTCGTCCGAAATCAATTCATTCCATTTGGAATAAGATGAAAAATAAAGAAGTGAGTTTTGAAGAAGTGTATGATTTATTTGCCATTCGAATTATTCTGAAATCGGATTTAAAAAACGAAAAAATTGTTTGCTGGAATGTCTATTCCCTTATTACAAATATATACAAGCCGAACCCGAAACGATTACGAGATTGGATTTCTTCTCCTAAATTAAGCGGATATGAATCATTACATACAACTGTTTTGGGACCCGAAAATAAATGGGCGGAAGTTCAAATAAGAACCGAACGCATGGACGAAATTGCAGAAAAAGGACCTGCGGCACACTGGCGTTATAAAACCGGAAAAGAAGGCGGCGGAAAGGATTGGTTGGCAAAAATCAGAGATGAAATAGAAAATCCTTCAAATACAGAAACAAATGATAATGCTAAAACTTCATTATATTCTGATGATATTTTAGTGTTTACACCCGAAAATGATTTAAAAAGTTTGAAAAAGGGCTATACAATTCTGGATTTTGCTTTTGCCGTTCATTCAAAAGTAGGAGAGACCTGTACCGGTGCGATTGTTAACGGAAAAATTCAAGCGTTAACCTATGAATTGCAAAACGGTGATACGGTTAAAATTTTAACAAATAAAAATAAAAAACCAAACCCTGAATGGCTGGAAATTGCAAAAGGGCAACGAACAAAAAATAAAATTAAACGTGCTCTGAAATCAATTACTTTTGAAGCTGCAGATATCGGAAAAGAGCTTCTTAAAGAAAAAGTTGAACGTTTAAAATTGACATTCAATGATACAGCCATTCAAAAAATTGCAAATTATTTCAATTTTAAAACAGCATTAGAATTATTTCATCATGTGGGAAAAGGAACCGTTGATTTGCAGAAAATTAAATATGCATTTGAAAATGAAGAAGTTAAACAATATGACAATGATGTTATTTCTGTAAATAATCAAATCGATACAATAAAAGAAATTTCACAACCTGATGATTATTTAATTATTGGAGATAATTTATCCGGTTTGGATTATAAACTGGCAAAATGTTGTAACCCGCTGCCGGGTGACAAAATTTTCGGTTTTGTGACTGTCAATAAAGGAACAAAAATTCACAAAACAGCATGCCCGAACGCTAAGGAAATGCATTCGCGGTTTCCATACAGAATCGTAAAAGCAAAATGGAATAAAATTGACAGTAATAATGCTTTTTCAGCAACAATTTTTATTAACGGTTCTGATAAAAGCGGTTTAACTTCCGAAGTGACAAAAATTATTACGGAAGAATTTAATATGAAGTTGCATGCAATCTCCTTAAAGTCAGATTCATATAATCAATTTTCGGGTGTTGTAATCGTTCTTGTTAATAACAGAAAACAATTAAACGACTTAATAAAAAGATTAAAAATAATTAAAGGAATGCGAACAGTAGGAGAAAAAATAAATTCAAATTAATTTAACCTAAAATGAGTGATTATCTTCTTCAATAAGCACCAATCATTTGAGCCAAAATGACTTATAAAAAAAGGATCAAAGACCAAAGGGTATTCTTACTTTTTTTATAAACATTTTAATCTCAAAGCATTGGCACTTCTTTTTGAACATAATCGCTCAATTTAGGTTTAAGACTGTTGAAAATTGATACTGAAAGTCATCGTATCATTATTTTTGTTTAAGTGAAATTGATTTGCGTATAATCTTATATTTACCGGCAAAATGATACGATGACCTGCGGATTTAATAATAATACAAAATTATTTAAAATTGTTCTAAATAATTTTGTTTTGTTATTTTTTTAACATATATTTGCATCAATAAAAAAAACTGAATAGAAAAATATCTTTTAATCTTAATAAATACATAAAATGGCAAAAATAAATCAATATCAAGATATTAGTCAAGTTGACAGAGAAGCAAAAAAAGACTATATTGACAGACATTCACCTTTTATACATTGTGCCGATACGGCAAAAAAAGGTGAAAAATTTAAAGTAAAAGTTCAATTGGGAAATGAGTATCCGCATCCTGATGATTTTGATCATTACATTCAATACATTCAATTGTGGAGCGGTGAAACAATGTTAGGACAAGTTACATATCCTCCCGGAACATTCGGTAATATTGCCGGACATGCCGAAGTTGACTTTTACATAGTCCCCGTAAAAAGTAATTTAAAATTAACAGCGATGGCTTACTGCACGAAGCACGGTTTATGGCAAAGTGAAGTAAAAGAAGTGGCTGCAGAGTAGTTTTCATAATAAATAGTATTAGTTTAAGCCCGATTCGTTCGGGCTTTTTTTATAACATGTCTTCAAACAAACCGTAATGTTCTCCTTCCATTCCTATTTTTTCATAAACTTTCTGTGCATTTAGATTTGTTTTATCAACATAAAGCCGAATTCCTGAATAGTTCGGATTATTTTTCACAATCTTTTTTATTTCAGAATACATCAATTTAAAAACACCTTTTGCTCTGTATTCCGGCAATACAAAAACAGATTGTATCCAAATAACTTGGCTGTTTCTCCAATCACTCCATTCATAAGTTGTTAATAATGAAGAAATAACTTTGCCGTCTTTTTCAATTACATAATATTTGCCCTTTGAAACATCATCAAAAACCGCTGTTACGCCTTTTTGAACCGTATCGCCGTCCAATTGAAAATGCTCCGTTTCCCAAGCCATTTTTTGTTGAAATCCGGCAATAACTTTATAATCTGTTTTTTGTGCTTCCCTGAAAATCATATTATAATTTTTATTTGACCAAACTTAATGGCTGATTAATTTAATATTTAAAGTATGAAAAATATAATTGTTTATTTGTTTAACTGTTTATTTATTTCTGATTTTAAACATATTGTTAAAAAAACAGATTAAGACAAATTTAAAATGCTTGCAAAATAATGTTTATTTTTAAATTTTTACTTTATTTAGGATCTATGTTGATTAAGGCGGGTAAAAATTATCTGTAAAATAAATATTATAAAATTTATTATTACTGCAAAGCAGTAAAATAATAATAACCACAGATGTAATCTGCGGATGATGAATGAATTGAAAACAACAACGCCAAAGGTGTTGAACTCCTTTCGGAGT
>JAOZQB010000076.1 GCA_029932445.1 Bacteroidales bacterium
CCTCTTAAACACCAATTCCGTAAAGTCAAAATCCGGATTCGGGATATCCACTTTCAGCTCTTCAGCTTTACCTTCTTTATTAAGGATAAAAGTTACGGTTCCTTCCGGTAAAGTCGGAGAATGTCGTAATTTTATTTTAAAAGTTTCGTATTGCCAATGCGATAAATCCCCGATTAAAACATCCGAAGGTAAAAAATCCAATACCAAATGCCCGTCTTTCAGTTTTACTTCCGCATTGCCGTATAAATCACCTCCGTAAGTGCCCGTATAATCTTTCAAAGCCAATGCCGGTTTTGTATTCGGTATTCTTTCTTTGTCGGTTTTTTCTCTGTCCTGTTTATCCAAATTGTCCATGTATTTTTTGACTCTCAGAAAAAAAGCACTCCAATCATTATCCGGATTTCCGAGATAATCATCTAATACATAATACATTAAAGCTGTCGGTAAATAATTAACACTGTTGGTTAAAACCACAATACCAATTTTTTTCTCCGGAACAATCATGGTTTGAGAAATCATACCGTCGGCACCGCCGCTGTGATTAACCACTTTTACACCTTTATAATCAAAAAGTGACCAGCATAAACCGTAAGTGTTAAAGTGCTGTCCCGGAAAATAACTTGCCCATCCCGGATTCAAATTATCGGGAGTTTGTGTTGAGTGCATTTCATAAACTTGTGCAGGGCTTAAAATTGTATCTCCTTTATAAATACCGTCATTCATCTGCAAAATAAGCCATTTACTCATATCTTCAACATTTGAAATAACGGCTGCTGCGGGTGCTGCATTGTCCCATTGCATGTATTTTATCGGCAAGGGATCTTTACCTTCGGCAACATGATGCGGTATTGCCACATTTTTTTTATCTTTCAATTCGTTAACGGAAAGTAATGAAGAAGTCATTCCCAGAGGTTTGAAAAAATGTGAACGAATGTAATTTTGCCAAGTCATTCCGGCAAGTTCGGGAATTATTCTTCCGGCTGTCGATACTAAAATATTAGAATAGCCGAAGTGAGCACGAAAACCGTATTCGGGTTTCAAAAAGCGTGCTCGTTTAATTACTTCGTCTTGTGAATAATCCGTTTCATACCACAGCAAATCACCGCTGAATGTTTTTAATCCCGAGCGATGGCATAACAAATCTCGAACGGTTATTTCGCCTGTTACGTAATTATTGTACATTTTGAACCACGGCAAGTATTCAATTACTTTATCATCCCAATCGAGTTTTCCTTCATCAACCAATTGCGACAAAGCTGCTGCCGTAAACGATTTGGTGTTGGATGCAACCGAAAATAAAGTTTTGGAATCTACTTTTCCGGCTTTACCGAATTCTTTAATACCGTATCCTTTTGCAAAAGCAATGCTGTCGCCTTGAACTACGGCAACAGCCATTCCGGGTATGTGCCATTCCTCAAGAGATTTTGCCAAATAATCATCCAGCTTATTAAAATCAATGCCCTGATTTTTTTGGGCAAAAATTCCGGATGTAACAAATAATAATAGTAATAAGACACTGAATAAATGTGATTTTTTCATCTGTTTATATTTTTAATTTTCAAAGGTCATATAGGAACACCCGCTTGTAAGTATTTTTTTTTTGCTTAATATGTGCGAGCAATAATCATTTCCTTGTGTATCAAATCTTTTGTCATGGGTGTTTCATGGTATATTTAGTTTTCGGAATTAACAACTTCAAAATAATTTTTCGGTAATAAACCGTTTTCAATCAATGAATTTTCTTTAAGATCTTGCTGAACAATTTTTCCGGTATAAATATCAAAAATCCAAGCATGAATTTTCGGAAATTGTCCGGATTTAAAAGCGCGTTTTAAAATAGGCGTTTTAATAATATTTATCGCTTGTTCGATAACATTAATTTCAGAAAGTCGATCGCACATTGTATGATTATCCTCAATCAAAGATAATTCTTCTTTATGTTTATAATACAGTTCATTAACCGGTGAAACCCAATTTTCAATTAGACCTTGATTAACACCGTCAACGGCCGCCGCAATTCCGCCGCAATTATAATGACCTATAACGACAATATGCTTAATATGAAGATGTTCCACGGAATACTCTAAAACAGAAAGCAAATTGATATCATTCAAATTTACTTGATTAGCAATATTTCGGTGAATAAAAACTTCACCGGCTTCGGCCTTTATTAATGAGGTTATCGGAACGCGACTGTCAGAACATCCGATCATCAAATATCTTGGAGATTGTCCTTTTGATAATTTTTCAAAATAATCCGAGTCTTCATTCAACTTTTCTTGTATCCACAGATGATTGTTTTCAAGAAGTTTTTGAAAGTTTAAGTTTTTCATTGGTGTTACGGTTTTTGAAAAAAAAACTTTAAAATGGAATAAATATAAACCATAAAAGTAATAAATAATATCCAAAGAAAAAAAACTGACGATTTTACATGAGATTTTTTTGATATTTGCCAAATTGACAGAAAAAAATACACTTGAATGACAAATACTTCCTATTATCATAAAAGGTTTTAAATTTGATTAAATTAAAACAACTAATTAAATTTGAAAACCATGAACTTAGATAATTTTACGATAAAATCACAAGAAGCTGTTCAGAGAGCATCTGAAATTGCTAAATCAAAAAGCCATCAAAGCATTGAACCGGCTCATATATTAAAAGGTATTATTGAAATTGCCGAAAATATCAGCAGTTTTATTTTTAATAAATTGGGCGTAAATGTTGCAAATCTTACTGCTGTTATTGACAGTTATATAAATACGTTTCCGAAAGTTTCGGGAAGTGCAGACAGTTATTTATCTGCTGAGGGGCATACGGTTTTACAAAATGCCGTTAAAATTTCCGAAAAAAAAGGTGATAAATTTGTTTCAACTGAAAGCATCTTAGTTGCTGTTCTTGAATCAAAAGATAAAGCCGGACAAATTTTGAAAGATGCCGGAATTACAAAATCCGACTTATTAAAAGTGATTGATGAGTTAAGAAAAGGGTCAAAAGCCGACAGTCAAACAGCGGAAGATACCTATAATTCATTAAACAGATTTGCAGTAAACTATAATGAATCGGCTCGTAACGGAAAACTGGATCCTGTTATCGGAAGAGATGAAGAAATAAGGCGTGTATTACAAATTTTATCCAGACGAACGAAAAATAATCCGATTTTAATCGGTGAACCCGGTGTCGGAAAAACAGCAATTGCCGAAGGTATTGCACACCGAATTATTAACGGTGATGTACCCGAAAATTTGAAATCAAAGCAAATTTTTTCTTTGGATATGGGTGCATTAATTGCCGGAGCAAAATACAAAGGCGAGTTTGAAGAACGTTTGAAATCGGTTGTAAAAGAGGTTATTGCCGCAGAAGGTGAAATCATTTTGTTTATTGATGAAATTCATACTTTGGTGGGTGCCGGGAAAGGTGAAGGTGCCATGGACGCAGCAAATATCTTAAAACCGGCTTTGGCAAGAGGTGAGTTACGTGCCGTCGGTGCCACAACATTAAGCGAATATCAAAAATATTTCGAAAAAGATAAAGCCCTTGAAAGACGATTTCAAATCGTTATGATTGATGAACCGGATACGGCCGATGCAATATCTATTTTGAGAGGTTTGAAAGAACGCTATGAAACCCATCATAAAGTAAGAATAACCGATGATGCCGTTATTTCTGCGGTGAAACTTTCGCAACGATATATTACCGATCGTTTTTTACCTGATAAAGCCATTGATTTAATCGATGAAGCTGCCTCAAAATTACGATTGGAAATGAATTCGGTACCGAATGAAATTGACGAAATCAGACGTAAAATTCAACAATTGGAGATTGAAAGAGAAGCCATTAAACGTGAGGGTAAAGGTCAAAAATTTGATGCTTTGAATAAACAAATTGCAAACCTTCAGGAACAATTGGATTCATACACGGCAAAATGGAAAGCCGAGAAAGAACTTATTGATGCCATTCAAAGCAGTAAAAAAGCCATTGAAGATATAAAACTTGAAGCAAAGCAAGCCGAACGTGAAGGAAATTATGAAAAAGTGGCTGAATTACGCTACGGAAAATTGAAAGAAGAAGAAACAAAAATTGAAGCTACAAAAGCAAAATTAACCGATATGCAGGCTGAAGGTTCTTTATTAAAAGAAGAAGTCGATTCGGAAGATATTGCGGATGTTGTATCAAATTGGACACATATTCCGGTAAGCAAAATGATGAAAAGTGAACGTGAAAAATTATTATCGCTTGAAGATGAATTACATAAACGCGTTGTGGGTCAGGAAGAAGCTATAACTGCTGTTTCAGATGCCGTAAGAAGAAGCCGTGCCGGAATGCAAGATCCTAAAAAACCGATTGGTTCATTTATTTTCTTGGGAACAACCGGTGTGGGAAAAACGGAACTTGCAAAAGCACTTGCAGAATATCTGTTTGATGACGAATCAATGATGACCAGAATTGATATGACCGAATATCAGGAACGTCATTCTGTTTCAAGGTTAATCGGAGCACCTCCCGGATATGTTGGTTATGATGAAGGCGGACAATTGACCGAAGCCGTCAGAAGAAAACCGTATTCCGTAATTCTTTTGGATGAAATTGAAAAAGCACACCCGGATGTATTTAATATTCTTTTACAAGTGTTGGATGACGGAATTTTAACTGATAACAAGGGCAGAACCGTAAATTTTAAAAATACGATTATTATCATGACATCCAATATGGGTTCTCATTTGATTCAAGAAAATTTTGAAAATATAACTGAGGAAAATACGGATGAAATTTTAAAAAAGACAAAATCCGAAGTTTTTGAATTACTGAAAAAAACTATCAGACCGGAGCTTTTAAATCGAATTGACGAAATAATAATGTTCAAACCTCTGACTAAAAATGAGATCAAAGAAATTGTAAAATTGCAGTTTAATCATTTAAATAAAATGTTGGCAGAAAACAACATCAAAGCCGAATTAACGGAAAATGCCGTAAATTATTTGGCAGATAAAGGTTATGAGCCGCAATTCGGTGCCAGACCGGTTAAAAGAATTTTGCAAAAAGATGTAGTTAATGAACTTGCTAAAGAAATATTAGCTGAAAGAATAGAAAACAATTCAACAATAATAATTGATGTTGAAAATAATCAATTGAGTTTTAAAAATAAATAAACTTGTTTAACTTCGTTGAGTTTTAAGTTCTAAATTTTTATAAACATAAATAAATCAACAGGATATGCTATAATACTTTGAACTTTTATATCATTGTTGTCCGATTAAAATTTTATTAACAGGTTAAAACCCTATGTCGGCGGTTTGTTTAAGCCCCCGACTTAAGTCGGGGGTTAAAATAAAAAAAAACACAAACAAGGACTTTAGTCCTTGTTAAATAACATATATACAGTAACATAAAAAATATCCGTTTCGTGTTTTTTGCATTTTATTATATTAATCGGACAACAATGCTTTTATATTTATTAATTTCAACAAAAAAAAGGGAACTCTCAGTTCCCTTTTTTTTATATAATTCAAGAAATATTAAGATTTCTTTTCTTGTGTTCCTTTATTCAAATTAGCCATATTAAATCCGAGTGTAAAACGTAAAGTATTTGCCAACGGATTAGAACGACCTGCTGTCGGTACGACATACGCAAAATCAAAATTTAATACATTTAATTTAACGCCGATACCCAATGTAAAAAATTTTCGGTTTCCTTTGGTTCCGTGCTCGTCAAAATAACCGGCTCTGATTGCAAATTGTTTCATATACCAATATTCAAATCCTGCCGAATACATGAGTTCATGCATTTCTTCTTTAAAACCGCCCGGAGCATCGTAAAAGGAATGAAAAATACCTACCGAAACCGAAACATCATTCGGTAAACCGAGTGTATCTACCGGATTTCCGTCATTATCTTTAACAATTAATTGCGGTGTAGGCACCAATAATTTATTAATATCTAACATTGCCGTAATCGTATTATAATCGTCGAGTTCTAAAGTATATGCAGCACCGATTCTTAAATTTGCCGGTAAAAAATCATCATAATATTTATCTTCGCTGTAAGAAATCTTACTGCCCAGATTTGAAATATTAAGACCGAAATTAAATTTACCGTTTTTATTTTCCAGTTTCACGTCTTTTGTATAAAACATTGAAATGTCACCTGCAACGGCATTACCGGGTTTTGTGGCACTACCCGACCCGCCTGCGGGAATTCCGCCGGTTAAATTTGAATGGACATATCTGAAAGCAATTCCGCCGGATAAATTTTGAGATAATTTTAAAGCATAAGCTGCATCCAATGAAAATTCATTCGGTTTATAACCGGGAACAATGATATCACCGAATTCATTTGTAAAATCAATACTTCCGAGTGAAAAATACATTAATGAAGCTGCTACGACTTGATTATCACTAATTTTATAAGATCCCGAAAGATTTTGAAAGTTAATGTCTTTCACTAAATTTCTTAACCACGGAATATAGGATAAATTTAAAGATATATCTTGGTCGATAAAAGCATATTTAGCCGGATTCCAATGAATTGAATTGGCATCGGGTGAAGATGCAACTCCGGCATCACCCATAGCACCCGAACGTGCATCCGGAGCAATGGTTAAAAAAGGAACACCGGTTGTAATGGCATTCAATTCCTGACCGATTAAGGTTGTTGATTGTGAAAAAACACCGGTTGAAAAACTTGCTAAAAAAGCGGTAACAATAATAAGTCTTTTAATCATGAATGAAAATTTAATATGAATTACAAATTGCAAACGCAATTATGCGTGTTTTATTTTACTAATAAGAATAATTAACATTTTTTATATAAGCTCATATCCTCAAGACAAAACTAAAATACTGATAGTCATCGTATCACTATTTTAATTTAAGTGAAACTGATTTGCATTTAATCCTCTGTTTATCAACAAAATGATACGATGACTTGCGGATTTAAGGTATAATAAAAACGCAGAATAGTATCTGCGTCTTTATTTCTGAAAAGTCATCCGATGAATGATTTTACAAAATGCTGATATTCATTTATTTTGATAGTCAGCTAATTACAAATTCATCGGATGACTAAATTATCAAAAGTTTATACCAATTGTTTTACCAAATCGGCAGCTTCCTGTAAAGTAATAGCCGAATGAACTTTAAGTCCCGAACTATCAATTAATTCTTTGCCTTCTTTTGCATTGGTTCCTTGTAATCGAACAATTACGGGAATTTTTATATTACCGATTGATTTATAAGCATCTACAACACCTTGAGCAACTCTGTCACAACGAACAATACCGCCGAAAATGTTAAGTAAGATAGCTTTGACATTTTCTTCTTGTAAAATTATTCGGAATCCGGCCTCAACGGTTTCGGCATTTGCCGTTCCGCCTACATCAAGAAAATTTGCAGGAGAACCGCCGGACATTTTAATAATATCCATCGTTGCCATTGCCAAACCGGCACCGTTTACCATACAACCGACATTTCCGTCAAGTTTAATAAAATTCAAATTATATTTTCCTGCTTCCACTTCTGCAGGATCTTCTTCGGATAAATCTCTCATATCAGCTAAATCTTTGTGGCGGAAAAGAGCATTATCATCCAAATTAACTTTTGAATCAACGGCAAGAATTTTACTGTCGGAAGTTTTTAATACAGGATTAATTTCAAATAAAGAAGCATCTGAAGCATCATAAGCTTTATAAAGATAAGAAACAAATTTTGTCATTTCTTTAAACGCATTTCCTTCAAGTCCGAGATTAAAAGCAATTTTACGTGCTTGAAACGGCAATAATCCGGTTTTCGGATCAATTTCTTCTTTGTGAATAAGATGCGGTGTTTTATCAGCAACGGTTTCTATATCCATTCCGCCTTCCGTAGAATACATAATGGTATTTCTGCCGCTTGCTCGGTTCATTAATACGCTCATGTAAAATTCATCAGGTTCCGATTCACCCGGATAATATACATCTTGTGCAATCAGAACTTTATTCACTTTTTTCCCTTCAGGGCCGGTTTGATGCGTTACTAATTGCATTCCGATAATATTTCCTGCAAGTTCTTTAACTTCATCTAATGATTTTGCCAGTTTAACGCCGCCGCCTTTTCCGCGACCGCCGGCATGAATTTGAGCTTTAACGACCCACCAACCTGTTCCGGTTTGTTCTTGTATTTTTTTTGCGGCTTCTACGGCTTCATCAGGAGTATCTGCTACAATGCCTTCCTGAATTCGTACTCCGAAACTTTTCAGAAGTTCTTTACCTTGATATTCGTGTAAATTCATTACTTTTGTTTTATATTTTGTTAAAACGATTGATATTTTGAAGCCCCAAATTTAGTTTTTTATTACGAATTTAAAAAACCGGATATTATATTCTTTGACATATTTTCATTTTTAACTTGATAAACCAATAAATTTGACTTTTTAAGCGGATGAGAAAATTAAAAAATAGCGAATTAGGCAGAAAGAGTATAGAGGAATATAAGAAATCTTCTAAAATCCCCCTTACGATTGTTTTAGATAATATAAGAAGTATGAATAATATCGGTTCTGTTTTCAGAACTTCGGATGCTTTTTCAGTTGAGAAAATTTTCCTTTGCGGAATAACGGCACAACCGCCGCATAACGATATTCGAAAAACCGCACTGGGAGCAACGGAAAGCGTTGATTGGCAATATTTTGACACAACAGAAAATGCCGTAAATCACTTAATATCTGAAGATTACATAATTATTTCGATTGAACAGGCAGAAAACAGTATTCTGTTACAAGATTTTGAGATTGATACAGAAAAAAAATATGCTTTAATTTTCGGAAACGAAGTAAAAGGGGTTCAGCAAAATATTGTTGATATGAGTAATTACTGTATAGAAATTCCTCAGGAAGGAACTAAACATTCATTAAATATATCGGTAAGTGCAGGAGTTGTACTTTGGGATTTGTACAAAAAAATAAAATTTTAACTGCCGGATTTTTTCGAATATTTTATTTATAATTGCAAAAAAACGAAATGACAGACATACACACGATTCAAAATTATTTCTTTATAGGAATTGCAGGGGACGGAATGAGTGCTATTGCTCAATATCTAATCGGTATCGGTAAAAATGTATCCGGTTCGGACAGGCAATTTTCACTTGAGAATAAAAGCTATCGACAAAGACAATTGGAAAAAGAAGGAATTAACTGTTTTCCTCAAGATACTTCCGGTTTAAAGGATGAAATTGAACTTGTGGTTGTGTCTGCCGCAATAGAATCATCTATTTCGGAATATCAATTTGCTTTACAAAAAAATCTTTCAGTCGTCATGCGTTCGGATTTATTGGCTGCAATCGGTGAAACAAAAAAAACGATTGCCGTAGGCGGAACCTCCGGAAAATCAACCGTATCGGCAATGATATATCACATCATGAATTTTGCCGGTACTGAACCTTCTTTAATTACCGGTGCCGGATTAATTGATATTCAAATTCACGGAAAAATAGGAAATGCCGTTGCCGGAAAGGGTAATTTTTTAATCATAGAAGCTGACGAATCAGACGGTTCATTAGTAAAATACAGTCCGCATATCGGAATCATTTTGAACATTGATAAAGATCATAAAGAAATTTCCGAATTAATACAACTTTTTAAAACATTTGCCGTAAACTCTGAAAATTTAATCATAAATAATGATTCCGAAAATTCCAAATCTCTTTCCGTAAGAAAAAAGAATAATTTCGGTTTTTCCAGAAGCTCGGGTTTCAGAATAAGTAATTTTAAACAAGTCGGATTTGAAATACTATTTACGATAAACGGAATTGATTTTAAAATGCCGCAAATCGGGAAACATAATGCCGAAAATGCTGCTGCTGCTGTTGCTGCATGTTCATTAGCCGGTATTCCGGAAGAAACTTCAGCCGATGCACTTAAATCATACAGAGGAATTTTCAGAAGACATCAAATTATTGAAGACAAAGGCGGTATTACACTTATTGATGATTATGCACATAATCCCGCAAAATTAGCTGCTTCAATAAGAGCTTGTCAATTTCATGCAAGGCGTTTAATTGTTTGGTTTCAGCCGCATGGTTATAAACCGACAAAGTTTTTACGAAATGAATTTATCAATGAAATATCTGCTGCACTCAGAGACGATGATGAAATTTGGATGTCAGAAATATATTATGCAGGCGGAACCGTAAACAGAAATATTACTTCAGATGAATTAATTCAGGAAATAAGACAAAAAGGGAAAAAAGCATTTTTCATTAAAGATCGAGAATTTTTTCCTTTTAAAATAAAAAATGAATTAAAATACGGTGATATTATTCTTTTAACCGGTGCCAGAGATCCTTCTTTAAAAAATTATGCCGAATTTGTTAAAGAAAAATTTTTTCAAAATAAATAATAGGAACATAAGTTTTTACGATTTAATTTCATAACTTATGATATTATGCAAGCCTATGAGTTTTTCATACAAGGAATCAAAATTAATGAACCCTTCGCAACTTTAACCGACCTTTTAGTTACAATTGTTTGTCTGTGGGCTTTTTTTATGCTTAATAAACTGAAAAGAAAAGATTTAGCTTTCAAGTATTTTAATTTCTTCTTTCTTACTATGGCAATTGCGACTTTTTTCGGAGGTATTTTAGGCCATGCATTTATAAATGAGATAAATTTTGCATGGAAACTTCCCGGTTGGCTTACCAGTATGTTGTCAATTTCATTACTTGAACGAGCTTCCATTAAACATGCAAAAAAATATCTTCATAAAACAATTGCAAAAATTTATGAAATTTTAAATATAGTTGAATTATTGGTTGTTATGACCGTTACATTTTCAACACTTGATTTCTATTGGGTTGAGATACATTCAGGTTTCGGATTGTTAATCGTAATTTTACCGATTCAACTTTTTACTTTTATTAAAACAAAAAATAAAGGAAGTTTGTTATTTCTTTCAGGTGTCGGAATTGCTTTAATCTCAGCATTTTTCTTTATGAATAAAATTTCTCTGAATGAAGCGGTAAATTATTTGGCAATCAGTCATTTTTTTATGGCAATCGGTTCTTATGTCTTTTATCAAGCAGCAAAAAAAGTTGTTTCCGATGATTTTTTTAAAAGAAAACTAAAAACAAAATCGGGATTATAATTCCGAGTGCTATATATATACCGCCTCTGCCCAAAGCTCCTTTTTTGCCGCGAACCATAAACAATGATGTGACTGCGAATAATATTAAAGCCCCGGCAAAAATATCCGAAAACCAAGTCCACCAACTGTTCGGGTTGTAATGAAGGTAATTAACTTCAAAAAATAAAGGGCGCTTTTTTACAAATTCTGCCGTAACATCTCCCGTTAACGGAATAACAGTAACCGAAGAACGACCGCTTAAATATATTCGTAAAACAGAACCGCCTTCCACATAATTGTAACTTTTATAAACATCTTGAGTATCAAGTTTTTCAAGTAGGTTTAAAATTTTGTCTTTTGATATTTTTTGCCGTGAAAAATCCTCTTCGGTTTTTACTTTTTTCAATGTTACAATAAAATTCGGATTCCAATCCTTCAAATGATTTAATGCAATACCGGAAATTCCGTAAATAATTGTTGCCCCGACAAAAAAAAAGCCGATATCACGATGTAAAATTCGGCTCCACTTTCGAATTTGTTTCATATCAGAATATATCAAATAAAAAACTTTCCGAAGATTCATATTCGGAAAGTTTTTAAAATTCATTAATTAGTTTTTATTTATTTTCCTTATCTTCTTTCAAAGAAACAAATTTTAAAGAAAAATTTGAAAAATGATCAACTCCTGAGTTTTTTAATGAATCTTGCATTTTATTAATATATTCAGTCATTTTAGCCAAAGTTTCTTTATCAGCTTCATTTTCGTCAGCATGACTTTCTTGTTCATGTTGTAATTTTTCTGCTAAATAAGCAGAATCAACACGTTCTTCTTCAACAATACCTTGAACAGTAATTTTACTTCCCGATAATGCTTCATCAAAACGATTATCGTTAAAAACATGAATATTATTATCTCCGTCAACTAATAATAATTTTTTTCCGCCGTGTTTGCAAACATGGTCAACAATACCGGAAACGCTAACTTCTTTTCCGACATAATTTCCTGCCAGAGAATCAAAATCAGTAAGTGCTAATTCTGCTGTTTTAATTTCTGTAGTATCATTCGAATTTGTTGAATTACTCTCATCGTTTCCGCATGCAGCAAAAAATAATACTGCTACACTGAATATTAAAATCTTTTTAATCATAATTAATTATTTTTTGGTTATAAAATTTGTGCATAGATAATTATTTTAAAAGAAACTGACAAGTAAAATTATTTGATATATATCAAATATATTTTTGTCTGTTTTTCGAACATATCTTAAAGTCGAATTTATTTTTGTTCAAAAAGATTGAATTTGCAATTAAATAAAAAATGTTTAATTTCGACCGATATAAATATTCTAATAAATTATACAAAATATGTTTCATTCTAAAATAGTAGGTATCGGAAATTTTGT
>JAOZQB010000274.1 GCA_029932445.1 Bacteroidales bacterium
TCATATTTTGAAATATCAACTTTTCTGCTGAAAATATCGGATGACATATCTGCAACCAGAGGAACATTTATATCTATATCTTCATGATATTCGGCTCCGTAAATAGTGTTATTTGTAGTAATATGAACATAATCTACATCATCGGGAATATTATATCCTTTCGGAATTGAAAAGAAATCATCACCTTTTATTTCGATTACGTCACCAAACATTTTTGCTTCTTTAATAGCTTTTGTTGCCCAAGTTCCCGTATTAACATAAAGCGCTTTTTTCTTCATTAAATTAAACGGAATCATAGCAAATTGAATGCTGGCACCGCCACCCAGAAATAATACCGAATAACCTTCAGGAATATCCAGTAATTCTTTAAACATAGCAACGGCATCGTTCATAACGGCATCAAATTCTTTTGAACGGTGAGATATTGAAGCTAAAGATATACCGGTTCCGGCAAAATCTTTTAAAGCATTAATAGTTTCGTCAATTGCCGATTGAGGTAAAATCGACGGTCCGGCGTAAAAATTATGTTTTTTCATCCTTATCAGTATTTAATTTGTTTTATTAAAATGATTTTTTGCAAATTTGCAATAATTTAACAAAATACGGAATTGTTTTTGAATGTTTTATAAAATAAATACAAATTATTTTCGGATATTAATTTTAATCTTATGAAGAAGCTCTACTTTTTAATCGTTTTTACTTTAATTTTCTCACTTGGGATAAATGCTCAAAGTCAAATTATATTTGACAAACAAGATATTCTTACATTTTTGATAAGATATGACCAAGGTCAATCAAATATTAAAAATCAAATTTTCAGAAAAATTGCTCAAGGATATTCAAAACCGATTGCAAACGTCAGTTTAACATTCTCATTCAAACAGCACAGGCAAATTCTTAAGCGTAGTAATCGTTTGGAATTTATTGTTAATATCAGTGATGTAAGAATTACGGGTGATAATATGTATCGCGATTTTAATGTCGGCGAGACATTGGTTCCTAAAAAAATATCATTTAGCTTGCAATGGTTGAAAGCTAATCAAGTAATCAGTAATTATACCTTTAATGATGTGAATGTTACGGGAACAAATGTTGAACTCGTTCATATGACAGTCACTGATACTATAAATTCCGATAATTATAAAATTAAATTGCTTAATAAAGTTTTTGATTATACCGTTCAAAACAAACAGGAATTTGATAATAAAGCAATTATGATTGATGAATATTATGATGAAAATTTGAATGCAAGAAACCGATTGAGACACATAAATAGGATTAATGCAAACAGAGATTATTTAAGTCATTTAGAGAATTTAAATGAATTATATCGACTTCGTGATACGGCAAACAGTGCAGAAGTATACGTTAATACGGTTAAACAAAAAGATTTATTCAGATTTCTTCCGTTGAATACCTACGATCCCGCCGGTTTAAAAAATAAATTAAATCAAATTACTAACAAAGCACAAGTTTTAAAAGATGTTTGTAATGATTTAATTGCAAATTTTGATCAAATTTATTACGAACGCGGAATAGAAATGCTTGCAAGACATAATCCCGGGCAGGCAGATTTTTATTTTAATAAATCAATAGAAATTAATCCCGGATTTACACCTTCACATTTTCAATTAGCACGTTTGTATTATAATTCGGGTTATATTGATAAGGCACTTAATAAATTGTTTCAAATCAGAGGAATGAATCCCGATACGGAAACAAAAATTCAAACGGTTGAATTGGCACGAGGAATTTATAATGATTTTTTGTTAAATGCCGGAGAAATGAATAATAACGGCAGATATGATGATGCCATAGGAACTTTGACAAAGGCGGCTCAAATTTGCAGAGATTTTCCTGAAGTCAGATGCAGACAAAATATGGATATTGAAATGTCTCGAGCTATAAAAGGAAAATATCTTTTAATTTTAAATACCGCAGATATTAATTTCAGAAATAATAATTTAACAGAAGCAGAAAGAATAATTAATGATGCTATAAATTTTGCTCATCAAAACAGAGATTTTATAACGGATGATTCGGGAATTAAGAACAAAATTTTAACCTTGTATAACAGATATATTGAAAGAGGTAATAAATTAACTTACAATAAAAAATATAATCAATCAATTAATGAATATGATAATGCGGCACGTATTTGTAACGGATATCAGCAAATTAATTGTTCGGATGCGTTAGCAAAAGGTTTTTATAAAGCACGTTCGGGAATTTACTATTCGTATTTAAATAATGCTGAGAAAAGTTTTCGTTCCGGTCAAAATGAAGATGCAGAAATATTTGCAGATAAGGCAATTACATACAGAAAAAAATATGATTTAAAACAAAGTACAAAAGAAGATCGATTATTTCTTGATATTAAACAAGCTATTTATAATAATGTAATTGCAGAGGGTAAAAAGTTATCAGCTTCCGGGAGGTTTCAAGATGCACTTGACAGCTACAACAGAGCTGCAAAAATTCAATCTGAATTCAGTATCAGGAAAAACTTAAAATTAGATACTTATATTAATACTGCTGCTGAAAATTTAGTTCTTGAAATAATTACTCAGGGAAAAAATAAAGTTAAAGTAAATGATTTACAAATTGCAAGACAATTATATAACGATTCAAAGATTTTATCGGAAAAATACGGTGTTGAGAATAATCCGAAAGTGTATCAGGCAAAAACGGAATTAAAAAAACTTATTTTTAAACGTGAATGTATTAATGCACAAAATGCGTATGATGAAATTGTAAATCAAGCATTTGATTTAGTTAACTCCCAAAAATATATTGAAGCTGATAAAAAACTTGATATAGCGCTTAATCATGCAAAAAAATATGCTCAGTGTGAAATTGATACAAAAAAAGCTGCAACCAAAAAAGATTATATCTATCCTGCCGTAAAATATTTAAACGATATAGGAACAGTTCAAAATTATTTACAACGTAAAAATTATAAATCTGCAGTTGGTACTTATATTTCTGCAGAACGTTATTATGAGGTTCAAAAAATTAATGAATACGGAATAAAACATATAGCTTTGTTTGATTTTATTCAAAAATCATACAGCGATTTTATCATATACTCAACAGGATATTACACGCATAATAAAGATTATGATAAAGCACTGGATTTATTAAGAGAATTGAGTCGACGTCAAACAAAAAGTAAATATACAAAAGAAATGCAAACGGTTTTGGCAACGGATATGGCAACAAAAGATTTTAATACCGACCCTAAGGGAAACTATAAAACTTATATTGTAAAATATACCGGAGGAAA
>JAOZQB010000275.1 GCA_029932445.1 Bacteroidales bacterium
ATTTTATTATCGACATAATAATGCGATAGAATTATCGCATTTTTTTCCTTTTTTAATCTTTTTATTTCCTCTATCATCATCTTCCTTTATTATTAAACATTATTTTAAAAATCAATTGTTATTGAATACGAACTCATTGGATTAATTGAGACTAACGTCAAATATTAGTCTTTATATTCAGTAGTTTATGTTTTGCTCGAATTTAGTCTTTTTTCTGTAATTTTTCTGTTTTCTTTTTGTCGTTATCATTAGAAATTAATTGAGTTCAATGTGGGTAATTGCACATAACTTGTTTATATGGTTAATACAAATTGAAAAAAACTAACTAATACATGCTTATTTCGGAAGTATTAGTTAATAATGTCAAGTTTGCTTAACGACGTTTATTTTTTATAAAAGTAAAAAAAAATCCTTAAATATCCAAATCGTCTAAAGGACTTCTGATATCATTAATTCGTTTTTTAGAAATGTGTGTGTATATTTCGGTTGTTTTTATGCTGTTGTGTCCCAAGAGTTCCTGTATCACTCTTATGTCAATCCCTTTTTCGTGCAGATGGGTGGCATAGCTGTGCCTTAAACCGTGCAATGTTATCTTTTTTGATATGCCGGCATCTTTTTTGGCTCGTTCAAATATGCTTCTGATTGACGACGGAGAATATTGTTTCCCGCCGGCGCCCTCAAATAACCATTTTTCAGGCCGATATTCTTTATAATATTGTCGTAACATTAACAGTATTTTTTCGGATAATCCGACATAGCGGTCTTTATTCCCTTTTGATTGTGAAATTTTTATTGTTTTTCTCTCGGAATCGATGTCTTTAATTTTAAAATTAATCAATTCGCTTCTTCGTAATCCGGCAGAATAAATAAGACTGATAATGGTTTTGTGTTTTATGTTTTTTATTGACGTAATTATTTGTTTTACTTCTTGTTGTGACAGAACATCGGGAAGTTGCTTTTGTTTTACAGGTCTTTCTAAAAGATTAATATTCAGGTTTTTGTTATAAACTTTTTGATAAAATGTTTTTAAAGCGTTAATCAGTTGATTCTGATATGATATTGATAAATTATTCTTAATGACATACTCTGTATTGAAATTTCTTATATCATTTAAGCTGATTTCATCAGGCATTTTTGTAGGGTAATATTCAAAGAATTTATTTACTGAATTGAGATAGGTTTTTATGGTATTAGGGCTGAAACGCTTTTCTGTCATAAATTGTTTGAATTCAGAAACGGATTTTTGCACTTCGGGAAGCATATTATTGTTGCTTTTATTTTGTATAATGTTCGATGTGCTTTTTCCGTAATTTTTATTCAGAAGTTTTACATTGTGCTTTTCACATAATGTCTTCAGTTGTTTCCAATTTTCCTGTTTATAGGGCAGATGCCACGATTTTAATGATTTGCTCCATTTCCTTCCTCTGATTTTTTTAATGAAATTATTAATCTCCGTATTATATTCATAAGTTAATTTTATGCGTATTTCATTTTTATGAATTATTTTTTCTGCGATAAGAGTTTTCATTCATTAAAATAAGATTGATAAATATTGCAAATATAAAAAGAAAACTAATCTTTTTTATATTTTATAATTCAGAGATGCTGTTTAAAATTGAAAATAAATAAACGGTTGCAGATCTGCGGTACGAGCTTGCCAAATAATAAAAACGGCAATAACAACCGTTGCGACTTTTGCCCATTGCGGGAAGTTGATAAAAGTTTGTTTGTAAGCATCTTTTATTTTTACCGGTAACCAATGAATAATCATAGCTATCAGCATTAAACCGAAAATATTTTTGTAGGCAAGAATGACTTCTCCGATTTGCGAAAAGTTAAATGCATGGGTAATTTGGTGCATAATGCCGTTTGCCGCTTGCATACTTTCCGACCGAAACCAAATTCGTGTAGCGGTAATAAAATTAAAGGTCAGAAAAATGGCATAAAATCGTACCGCCCAATGTTTGCTGTCGGCAAAAGGGCTTATTTTTCGCCAATATTTGTAAACGATTAATCCGATACCGTTTAGTCCGCCCCAAATAACAAATTGCCAACTTGCTCCGTGCCACAATCCGCCGAGCAACATGGTAAGCATCAGGTTGAAGTTCGTACGCGCTTTGCCTTTTCTGTTTCCGCCGAGGGGAATGTACAAATAATCTTTCAGCCATGTGGAGAGCGAAATATGCCAACGTTTCCAGAATTCGCCGGTATGCAAAGCTTTGTAAGGTGAATTGAAGTTAACCGGCAGGCGAAAACCCATCAGCAGAGCAACGCCAATGGCTACATCGGTGTAGCCGGAAAAGTCGGAATATACTTGTACGGAATAACCGTAAAGAGCCATCAGATTTTCAAAACCGCCGTAGGTCGTCGGATTGCTGAAAACACGGTCGACAAAATTGACGGCAATGTAATCGGCAATCACAAGTTTTTTCAGTAATCCGTTGAGTATCATAAAAATTGCCATTCCGAATTCGGCTTTGGTAATATTGTATTTTTTGTAGAGTTGCGGAACAAATTCCGATGCACGTACAATGGGACCGGCAACTAATTGCGGAAAAAACGAAACGTAAAATCCGAAATCTATAATGTTTGTTACAGGTTTTATTTTTTTTCGGTAAACATCAATAGTGTAACTGATAGTTTGAAAAGTGAAGAAAGAAATTCCGACGGGAAGAATGATTTTATCGATGGTGAAATGAGTTCCGGCAAATTGATTGGTCCATTTAGCCAATAAATCGACCGGTTCGAGGTGTATTCCGAAAAGGTAATTAAAACTTTCCGTAAAGAATGCGGAATATTTGTAATATATTAAAACCGAAAGGTTTACACTGACACTTAAAGCAACTAAAAGTTTGCGCTTCAAATTTTTATCGGAATGATAAACTGCTTTTCCTATAAAAAAATCGACAATGGTTGAGAAAATAAGCAAAAGAAAAAAGATGCCGCTTGTTTTGTAATAGAAAAATAAACTGACTATAAAAAGATAGGCATTTCGCGGTTTTTCCTTTTTGTAAATGATTGAATATGCTGCGTAAATGACAGCAAAAAATAACCAAAACCACAGTCGCGTAAAAATCAGCGGATGATCTTTGTCAAAAAGAAAGATATTTTTAATAAAATCCTGCATAAATTAATGTGTGCGAAAATATAAAAAATCTACGATTTTAAGTTTTTTTCAATATAATTATCATAAGCTTTCAGCAAAGCATTAAAAAATAAGTTTCCTTTGATAATGTATCCTTTTTTTGTGAAGTGAATAAGGTCATTTTGCAG
>JAOZQB010000077.1 GCA_029932445.1 Bacteroidales bacterium
GAAAAAGCTTCTAAAAAATACTTACAGTTACGAACGGATAGTCAAAAAGATACTTCATTTGAATTGCTTGATTACTTAAAGAAAAACATTTCGCCTGATTTGCCTTTCCCCGAATATAAAGAAACAAAAATTTTGGGTGATGCTAAATTTAACAACACAGGTTATTGGATTTTCTTTTGTAACCCTAAATATTGGCAGATTGACGAGTTTCTTGAAACGGACGAAATAAATTCAACGTGGAGAATAACTGATTGGCAAAGTGAACATTTTCAGAAAGGACAATTTGCTGTTATTCGGGTAGGGAACGATTCAAGAACAAAAGACGAGTTAGCAGGGAAAGAAAGACTAAAAGCTGGAATATACGGAATTGTTGAGATTATGAGTCAAGCTCAGCCAATGCCTGATTCCGATGGGCAATTTTGGATAAATCCTGAAAAATACGGAGAAGAACGTTTAAGAGTAAAAATTAGATATGTAAAAAAGCTATTGGATAATCCGATACTTTTAGGCGATTTGAAAAATCTGACAGACTTTCAAAATGAGAAACCGTTGTTAAATGGTCGCCAAGCTTCTTCGTGGTCAATTGAGCAAGATACATTTGACAAAATTCTTGAACTTGCTGACAGTAATATTGAAATTGTAAGTAAAGCAACAACCGCAGAACTTAATGACTATGTTGATTTACAAAAATTTGAAGCAAAATATTTTAATGCAACACCAAGAGTAAAAGAAATAGTCAGCCGAAGAATTGAACGAGGTAACATTTCTAAAGCAGTGAAGAAAGCAAATAACTATGAATGTCAAGTTTGCAAAGCTTTAGGACTTAATCCACACGGATTCAAAAAAAGAAATGGAGAATTTTATGTTGAAACTCATCATATAATTCCAGTATCTGAATTGGAACAAGGTTCACTTGGAACTTTAAACCTACTGACAGTTTGTGCTAATCATCATAGACAACTACATTATGGAGACGTAAAACTGATTGAAAACAACGATAAGTATTTTGAGTTTACGATTAATAATGAAAAGATTAGGATAGATAAAGTAAGAAAAGAATAAAACCAGGCGGTAATCGAGTAGACGGCTGACTACCAAACGGTAGCCAGTACGCCTCTCACACCACCGTACGTACGGGTCTCGTATACGGCGGTTCATCAGATAAAAGATATTTCAACCTCATTATTGCTCAATTAGACACTATCCTAAAAAGTGTGTACAAAGCTTTTCATCCAAACAGTTACATATTTGCCTCATTAAACAATTTTAAACGTCTTTCCAATTCCGGAAATAAACTTGAATTTATTTGCGAAACACAAGCTCTTAAACCTTCGGTGTGTTCGCTTCCGGTTGTTTTTAAGGCAATAGCACTTATACCGTAATACAATAAATTATGTAACAATTCACTGCCGTTCATTCCCGGATAAGATACCGTAAAATAAAATCCGTCGGCTAAAGGTTCACCTAAATCATTGTCATAAACCAAATTAAAACCATTTTCCAAAAACAGTTTTTTCATTACTTTGGCACGTTCACCGTATTCCATAACTTCACTTCGGTAATCGTAAACCCCGTCATTAACTGCTTTAAGCAATGCTGTTAAACCATATTGCGGTGTATGCGACACCCCTGCCGATAAAACATATAAAGCATTATAAATTAACGAATGACCGAATTGGTCGGTTGCATAAAACCGTTTCAAATCAGGATATCTGCTGTTATACACCTTTTCGGAAACAACGAGCATCCCAACCCTTTGACCGGCATAACTGAATATTTTTGAACTGGAAATCAGCATGGTCCAATTATCCGTATATTTTGCAACCGTGGGTTGATACGGCGGTTCTCCGGGTTTTGAATAATTTTTTCTGAAATCCATTCCGAAATAAGCCAAATCTTCAATAACCACAACATTATGTTTAGTTGCCAATTCGCCTACTATTTGTAATTCTTCATCCGTAAAACTAATCCATGTCGGATTATTAGGATTTGAATACAACAGAGAACTGATTTTTTTTTCAACAATTAATTTTTCAAGTTTTGCTTTTAATTTTTTTCCTCTGTAATTAAACACATCAAAAGTATCGTATTCATAACCCAACACTTTTATCTGCAATTTTTGAACGGGGAAACCGGGGTCTATAAACAAAACACCTCTTCTGTTTTTATCGGTTCTGTTTGCCACCATAAATAATGCCGTACTGCCTTGTGCCGAACCGACGGTAGCAAAACAATATTCGGGTGAAATTTCAATATCCAAGAAATTCCGGACAAAACATGAAATTTCCTTCTTTAAAGGTTTCACACCTTCAATCGGAGCATATTTCGATGCAAAACCGTCTTTAAATGCTTTAATTTCAGCTTCCATTGCAATTTTCGACACATCTAAACCCGGAACGCCCATTTCCATTCTGAAAAATTTAACACCGGTTTCTTCTTCAATTTTATTTGCCAATTTTACGATTTCTCGAATGGATGCATCACCGATATCCGAAAAAGGCATTTCTTTTAAAATTCTGTCTGCAGTCTCTTTATTTAACGGAATATTATTTATCATAATTTATTTTTAAAATATCAATGTATAAAAAAACCGAGAAAATTTCTCGGCTTAATTTCTTATAAATTATTTTTAGCGTAACCAAAAACTTTTTTAATAATTTCACTGGCATAATTCAACGGATTTGCACGAATTTTCTTCTCTTCTTCAGCAACTTTATAAAACAAACCATCTAAAGCTCTGCGTGTTACATAATCACCCAGATTCGTATTTACCTTCGGTTTTCCGATAAACGGAGCCACTTTATTGTATAAAGAAGTTGTTTTGGACCATGCTTGATTTGTTGAAACATTTCCGACTAATTTTTTATTTAAAGACGTATTAATTTTAGGTGCAAATGCCGATTTTAACTGATTGTAGGTTTTGCTTTTAAGATAATTTGTCGCTGACGTATTACTCCCTTTCAGTATGGTCATTCCGTCTTGAATAGTCATTGATTTCACGGCATTTATAAAAATCGGTTTTGCTTCGGCAGCAGCATCTTCGGCAGATCGATTTATTCGTAATACCAAATCATCCATTGCTTTATCTCCCAAACCGGGAACTTTTCGAATATTTTCAACAATGACATTTGCTTCCGGCGGAAGTAAAATTTTAACGGCTGCATTTTTAAAATAACCGTCTGTCGCATGCAAGGTTTTTGAAGACGAAATCGCCCCGGTTGTAAGAGCTTCTTTCAAACCCTGAATTATTTCAGAATTAGTTAAAGTCGATTGTTGGGATGCATCATCCATAATTTGTTGTAAAATATCACAAGAGCTCAACCCGATTGTCAATGATAATAAAAAAATTATTGCTGTTCGTTTCATAATGTTTATTTTTATAGCTTTGAAATTTGAAGTAAAAGTGCAAATTTTTAACTGAAATTCAAAAAATTGTTTTCTTAAACATATTTTTAAATCAATTTTAATGCTTTTAAAGCACATTTTAATATTTCTGTTTCTTTTATTTTCAGACCATTTCTATGCACAATTTTTTTTTAATGAAAATTATTCCGAAAATAATATTTATAATAAGAATGTAAGTTCATCAGACACAGACAATATTTATAATGCATCTAATTTTAAAAATAATCAAATACGGTACAACATTCCTGTAAAATTTTGGATTATAATAAACGACAGTACAAATCACAAAGTCGGACCGGCATTTCTAAAAGAATTAATACAATATCTGAATTACTATTATTCAATTAACAATACAGGCATAAGATTTTCACTACGTCCTGATTATCAATATATTAATAATGCCAATATCGTAAACCTGAGATATTACACTCAAGCTCCGATACAAGCAATGAAACATAAATCCAAAGCATGTATTAATGTGATTATTGCAAACACGTTAATAAAGAAAAAGTTTTTAAGTTCAAGAAAAAAGAATTTTGCCGGTACATATAATCCGTTTTCAAAAACGGTTATAATTACTCGAAATATATCTACTTCAACTTTATCGCATGAAATCGGACATTATTTAGGATTAAAACATCCGCACAGAGGATGGAAATACAAACGGTTTCAGGAACCGGTCAGTCGAACAAAAAAAATGCCTTTCAGCAATAAAAAAATGTGTGAAAAAAAAGGCGACGGTTTATGCGATACTCCGGCAGAACCGAATTTGACAAAATACACAGACAATAAATGTAATTACACAGGTTGGAATGTGACAGATAAATTCGGGGAAGTATACAAACCGAATACGCACAATATTATGTCATATACAAATAATCGCGAATGCAGAAATAAATTTACCAAACAACAAACGGAGTTAATGCTTAACACACTTTCAAAAAATAAATATGCAGACTATTGGAGAATAGATTTACAGAAAAACAAAGCCTATTTACCTGACGCCTTTGAACCTGACAATCATAGAGAAACAGCAACGGAAATATTTTTTAATACGCCTCAAACACATTCATTCAACAAGGTATATACAGCTAAAAAAAACACTGAAATTTCGGATCATGTCGATTGGTTATTTTTTGATTTAAAAACAACAAAACCACAACAAATTAATTTAAAATTTTCAGGAATTAAATACTCATTTCCCAAAATAAGAATCTCAGTTTTCCGAGAAAAAAAAATAATTTTATTAAAAGAAATTTCCGAAGAATCAATTATTAAGGAAATTAAGATATCTAAAGCCTTAGCCGGAAAATATTATGTAAAAATTAGTCAAGTTGTTGAAAATGAAACAGAAAATTTTTATACAATTATGATTGGAAAATAAATATTTTTAATATGTTTGTCTGAATCATTTTTTAAATATATGAAAAAATTACTACTCCTTACCTCAGGAAAACGATTTAAGTTTTCCGGTTTTAAATTTCTTTTACAATCAAATAAGTGTACGAAAATACGTTAATTTTTGAAGTTTAATTTATTTAAAACTTCAATATTTTTCTGCATTTTTCATCAATTTAATTTAACATTTTTACTTATCTTATATTGATAGTAATCACAGATTTATGATCTGATTATTATCCTGTTTAAGAATTATTTGTCTTTTTATCAGGCAATATAAAACATTTGAATTAACTACTTACAATAAAAAATTAAGATAAACCATTATTATTTATTTATTCACTAAATTAATGTATTATGAGAAGATTTAGATTACTCTTTATTTTATTACCGGCATTTTTCTTTATTTCGGAAACAAATGCTCAACAAGTTGTTAAACCGACCGTAATTAAACATCCGATTGGTTTTTCAATTACAAAACCGTTAAAAGACAATCCGATTGTTACCGGTTTTGAAAAACAAAATGATGAATTTTATATGAACCGTCATCGCGACCGTGATCTCAATCCGAATATCACACCGCCTGATTTTGACAAAATGCCTGCAGATCCTAATATGCAGATAAAACAAGGCAGAATTAATAACGGCTCAAAAGCTTTAGCTCATAATTATGCCGGACAAAACAGCAGTTCATATCCTCCGGATTGCAACGGTGCTGTCGGTCCTAATCATTTTTTCCAAGTTGTTAATTTAACTTATGCAATTTACAATAAATCTGACGGAAGTATAGCCGCAGGACCTTCTGCCTTAAATTCAATATTCAATTCTTCTTTACCCGGTGCCGGATACAATAACGGTGATCCGATTGTTTTATGGGACGAACAAGCCAACAGATGGTTTTATTCCGAATTTTCACTCGGCGGTTCTAACGATTATATGTTAATTGCTGTATCTACAACATCCGATCCTACCGGAACGTGGTATTCATGGTCATTTGATGTAGATGATACACCTGATTATATGAAATTCGGAATTTGGCAAGACGGCTATTATATGGCAACAAATACAAGCAGCGGTAACGATGTTTACGTTTTTGAAAGAGATAAAATGATTGCGGGTAATTCTAACCCCCAAATGATTGCTTTTCATAATCCAAACCGTCCTTCAACTTTTGACGGTTTTCATTGCATCATGCCTCTTGATAATGACGGTGCTTGGGCTCCTGCCGGAACTCCCGGTCAATTTATTACAATTGCCGATAACGGACAAAGTAACCCTGCAGATGCATTATACATTTATGAATTACATGCTGATTGGAATACACCGTCCAACTCTTCTTTCAGCAGAACACAAACCATTAACGTAAATTCATTCAGCGGTAATTTTTCCGGGAACTGGGATAATATTTCACAACCCGGAACATCGCAAAAATTAGACGGAATTTCTACCGTTTTAATGTACAGAGCTCAATACAGAAATTTCAACGGAACTCAAAAAATTGTTTGTAATCATACAATTGCAGAAACTTCAACAGAGTCTGCAATCCGATGGTACGAATTGGAGAATACCGGTTCAGGATGGAGTATTGCTCAACAAGGCACATACAATCCCGACAGCAAAAGTCGTTGGAATGCAAGTATTGCCATGAATGCTTCCGGAGAAATCGGTATGGGCTATTCAATATCCGATGCAAGTTCTACCTATCCGGGTATTCGATATTGCGGACAATCTGCAAATGCTCCTGCTAACACAATGGATATTGCCGAAACAACGATTTATACCGGTCAGTATTCTCAAACGTCTTATAACAGATGGGGTGATTATGCAAATATGTCTGTTGATCCTTCAGACGGTTCAACTTTTTGGTTTACTTCCGAATATAAATCAAGTTCATCTCACGGAACGCGGATTGCTTCTTTTAATATCGGAACACCTACAAATACAGCTCCTGTTGCAGAAGCAAACGGATCTTATAACGGTATTGCAGGAAATTCGGTTTCATTCAGCAGCGCAGGATCTTATGACAGCGACGGAACAATAACTTCATACAGTTGGAATTTCGGTGACGGCGGAACAAGTACAAGTGCCAACCCCTCACATACATACGCCTCATCAGGAACGTATACGGCAACTTTAACCGTAACAGATGACGGAGGTTTAACCGGTTCTGATAATGCAACGGTTACAATTACATCTGCTGCTGCAAGTTATGCTTCGGTTCCTTATTCAACAGGTTTTGAAAGCGGTTATGATGCAAACTGGTCAACACAAGGTTCAACTTCTTATTCAAGAATTCAATTAACTACCGCAAATACACCACACAGCGGAAGTTACCATTTAACTATGGATGTAACAACAAACGGAAATTACAATACAAACGAAGCTTGGATGGGACTTAACTTATCCGGTCAATCACAAGTTGATTTGAGTTTTTGGTGGAAAGATTTCAGTGATGAAACACATGCTGCCGACGGAGTCTATTTTTCTGATGACGGCGGTGCTAATTTTGTAAAAGTTCAAGACTTAAACGGCGGAAGTTATACAAATAATTCTTGGTCTCAATTTAATCTTGATGTCGATCAACTGGCATCTGCAAACGGTTTAAATTTATCCGGCACTTTTGTAGTTAAATTCCAACAATATGATAACTATTCTATTACAACTGACGGAATGGCTTTTGACGATATCAGTGTAACGGGAGGAGCCGCCAATGTGGCACCTACTGCAAATGCTAACGGACCATACAGCGGAACCGAAGGAATATCTGTTTCATTCAGCAGTGCAGGATCTTCTGACAGTGACGGAACAATCTCAAGTTATGCTTGGAATTTCGGTGACGGCGGAACAAGTACAAGTGCTAATCCTTCGCACACATACAGCTCTGCAGGAACTTATACAGCTGTTTTAACTGTTACGGATAACGGAGGTTTAACTGATACTGACAATGCAACCGTTACCATCTCGACAGCAGCTAATGTTGCACCTACTGCAAATGCGAACGGACCTTATACAGGTACGGAAGGTATTGCTGTTTCATTCAGCAGTGCAGGATCTTCTGACAGTGACGGAACAATCTCAAGTTATGCTTGGAATTTCGGTGACGGCGGAACAAGTACAAGTGCAAATCCGACTCATACGTATGCATCAGCAGGTTCATATACTGCAACATTAACGGTTACGGATAACGGAGGTTTAACTGATTCCGATAACGCAAATGTTACAATAAATCCTGCAAGCAGCGGAGGAGATTATGCATCAATTCCTTATTCAACAGGTTTTGAAAGCGGATTAGATGCTAACTGGACAACCAAAGGGTCAACCTCTTATTCCAGAATTCAGCTTACAACTGCAAACTCTCCTCACAGCGGAAATTATCAATTAACAATGGATGTTACAACAAACGGAAATTATAACACAAATGAAGCATGGATGGGTTTAGATCTGTCAGGACAATCTCAAGTTGATTTAAATTTTTGGTGGAAAGAATTCGGTGATGAAACACATTCTGCTGACGGCGTATATTTTTCAGATGACGGAGGAGCTACCTTTGTTAAAGTTCAAGATTTAAACGGACAAAGTTACACCAATCAAACTTGGACAAATTTTGCTTTAGATGTTGATCAATTGGCTTCATCTAACGGATTAAGTTTATCGAGTACTTTTGTTGTGAAATTCCAACAATATGATAATTATGCTATCACCACCGACGGTTTTGCTTTTGATGATATCAGCGTTTCTGCCGGAAGTGTTAACACAGATCCGCCGACCGGTTATTGTGCATCAGCAGGCAGTAATTCAAGTTACGAATGGATCGATTTAGTTCAATTGGGAAGCATTAACAATACAAGCGGAAATGACGGCGGTTATAAAGATAACACTTCTATGTCAACCGATATAGTCAACGGAAATCAATATACGATTAATTTCAGTACAGGTTTTTCAGGTTCTTCTTATACAGAATTCTGGCAAATATTTATTGATTATAATCGTGACGGTGATTTTGATGATGCCGGAGAAGAAGTAATTACCGGTTCATCAAGCAGCAGTGCAACACTCTCAGGAACATTTACGGTACCGTCCGGTACAAGTTACGGATACACAAGAATGCGCGTAAGCATGAAATGGGATGCTGCAGCAACTCCCTGTGAAACATTCTCTTATGGTGAAGTTGAAGATTATTTAGTCTTTTTAACACCCACAACACGTTCATCGAAAGAGTTTGCTCATGAAAACGGTTTTGAAATCGGTTTTGAAGAAAGTATGTATGCCGTATATCCGAATCCGGCTTCTGACAAATTAAATATTACCTTACCTGATAATAATATTATCGAGTTGACGATAACAAATATTAACGGACAAATCTTGAAATCCGTTGTTTTAAATCAAAACAACACTGTAAATATTTCAGATTTACCTTCAGGAATTTTCTTTATAAATATTAATGACGGAAGAAAAACGACGGTCAAAAAATTCGTAAAATATTAAACATTCAAATCAATTTTTATAAAGACTCGTTTTTTAAGCGAGTCTTTTTTTATGAATTCGTTTTGAGAGCAATTATGAAATAAGCTTGATTTCAATTTTTAAAGTTTGTTAAATAACATAGTCAATATCTTCTTTAAATAACTTAATAATTTATAAATTTGTCAAATTTCAAAAAACAAAAACAATTAATTACTAATCAATATAAAAAATAATATATTATGGCAAAAGTAAGAGGCGCAATTGTAGTTGATACGGAACGATGCAAAGGTTGCAATCTTTGCGTGGTTGCTTGCCCTACAAAGGTTATAGAATTAAATGACATCGTAAACGGAAAAGGATATCATCCTGCATTTCCCGCCAGACATGAAGATTGCACAGGTTGTATGAATTGTGCAACAGTTTGTCCGGATATGTGCATAACCGTTTATAGATTAAAACCTCAAAAGTAAGGTGCTTAAATGCACACTCATTCTTTAAAATTTAAGAATTATGGAAGAAGTAAAATTAATGAAAGGCAACGAAGCTGTTGCCGAAGCAGCAATAAGAGCCGGAGTAGATGCATATTTCGGATATCCGATTACACCGCAATCGGAAGTAATTGAATATTTAATGGCAGAAGAACCGCATAAACGAACCGGAATGGTTGTTTTACAAGCAGAAAGTGAACTTGCGGCAATCAATATGGTTTACGGTGCCGCTGCATGCGGAAAAAAAGCAATGACCTCATCGTCAAGTCCCGGCTTCAGTTTAAAACAAGAAGGAATTTCATACATTGCAGGGGCAGAACTTCCTTGTGTGATTGTTGATGTTGTGAGAGGCGGCCCCGGATTAGGAACCATTCAACCTTCACAAGCCGATTATTTTCAAGTTGTAAAAGGCGGAGGTCACGGAGATTATAATCTTATTGTTTTAGCACCTGCTACGGTTCAGGAAATGGCAGATTTTATTGAATTGGCATTTGAATTAGCATTTAAATATCGTAATCCGGCAGTCATTTTATCCGACGGCGTTATCGGTCAAATGATGGAAAAAGTGGTTTTCTCGCCCCAAAAAGAAAGATTAACTGATGAAGAAGTTGATAAGCTTTATAATTCTTGGGCTACTACCGGAAAGAAAAACGGCAGAGAACGTAACATTATAACATCACTGGAATTAGTACCGGAAAGACAAGAAGCACACAATCATCATTTACAGGCAAAATATAAAAAAATTACCGAAAATGAAATTAGATTTGAAACATTCAATTGTGAAGATGCTGATTATCTTTTAGTTGCTTACGGTTCAAGTGCCAGAATTTGTCAAAAAACCGTTCAATTAGCACGAGAAAAAGGCATAAAAGTCGGTTTGCTCAGACCAATTACTTTATGGCCCTACCCTTCAGAAGCAATTAACAAATTAGCCGATCAAGTGAAAGGAATTCTGGCTGTTGAAATGAGTGCCGGACAAATGGTAGAAGACGTCAGACTTGCCGTAAACGGTAAAGTAAAAGTAGAACATTACGGACGTTTCGGAGGAATGGTACATTCCCCGAACGAAGTTCTTGATGCATTAGAAACTAAAATTATAGGAGGATAAAAAATGTCAGAAAATATTTTAACACCCGAAGAAATAATAAAAACCGGAGAATTGGTTTTCAAAAAAACCAAATTGATGACCGATGCAGAACTTTCATATTGTCCCGGTTGCGGGCATGGTGTTGCACATCGAATTACAATGGAAGTAATTGAAGAACTCGGTCTTGAAGAACAAACAATCGGAATTGCTCCGGTAGGATGTTCTGTATTGGCTTATGAATTTATGAATGTGGATATGCAGGAAGCCGCTCACGGACGTGCTCCGGCACTTGCAACCGGTATAAAAAGAGTCTATCCGAACAAAACCGTATTTACTTATCAAGGTGACGGAGATTTAGCAGCTATCGGAACAGCAGAAACAATTCATGCTTGTAACCGCGGTGAAAATATTACCATTATTTTTATCAATAACGGTATTTACGGAATGACGGGAGGTCAAATGGCTCCCACAACTTTACCCGGTATGAATTCTTCAACTTCCCCGTACGGAAGAGATGTACATACAATGGGGTATCCTTTAAAAATTACGGAACTTGTTGCAATGCTTCCCGGAACCTCTTATGTTACCAGACAAGCCGTACATAAACCGGGATTAGTAAGAAAAGCTAAAAAAGCCATTAAAAAAGCGTTTGAATTACAAATGGAAAACAAAGGAACAAGTTTTGTAGAAATTGTATCAAATTGTAATTCAGGTTGGAAAATGACACCTGTTGAGTCAAACGAATGGTTAGATAAGAATATGTTGGATTATTATCCTTTAGGAGATTTAAAAGGTTAAAATCAATTTTTAAAAAAACAAAAAATTAAATAAAATGACAGAAGAAATTATCATAGCCGGTTTCGGAGGACAAGGAGTTCTTTCAATGGGCAAAATTTTAGCATATTCAGGCATTATGGAAGATAAAGAAGTCAGTTGGATGCCTTCATACGGTCCTGAGATGAGAGGCGGAACGGCAAATGTCGCCGTCATTATCAGTGATGAACGAATAAATTCACCGGTACTACACAATTTTGATACAGCAATCATTTTGAACCAACAATCAATGGATAAATTTGAAGAAAGTGTCAATCCGGGCGGGGTATTACTTTATGACCCCAACGGAATTATTCATCATCCGACAAGAAAAGACATTAACATATACACTATTGAAGGTGCGAATGAGGCTTCAAAATTAAAAAGTTCCAAAACTTTTAACATGATTGTTCTCGGTGCTTTTTTAAAAATTAAACCTATAGTAAAAATGGAGAATGTTTTAAAAGGCTTAAAAAAATCATTACCCGAACGCCATCATCATTTAATTCCTATGAATGAAGAAGCCATTAAAGTGGGTTTTGAAAAAATAAAAGAAGTTCAAACTGTTTAGGAGTTTAAAAAACTATATAAACCTAAAGACCTGCAAAATGCGGGTCTTTTTAATTTATTTTTTTTTTTATACCTTTACAACAATTATTAACTTAAACATTTTAAAATGAAAAAATTATTAAGCATTTTAATTATAGCGGTATTTTTCTTTGCATGTAATTCCGACGGAAACAACGAAAAGAA
>JAOZQB010000276.1 GCA_029932445.1 Bacteroidales bacterium
CTTATAAATAATGAATAATGTCTTATCAGCAGAATGATAAAGTTTATCAATAATACAACTGGAACGAAAATATATAAAATAAGCGGAGGTCGTGTTGTACTATCTGTAAAATCGCCAATAAAAAAGATGAAAAACAATAAAATCGATCCAAAACTAATCAGCAAAAATTTCGTAAAGTTGATTTTGTAATGTATTTTCTTTTCATTTTGATTTATGGTATCTTTGATTGTCAGACTGGCTTTATCAATTCCAACCCATAAATTTTGATTCGATTTTAATCTAAAGAAATTGTTTTCGACTATTAATTGATTATCTCCAAATCTTCGAATGTTATCACAATTAGTTGATCCAAAATTTGCCTGAAAGTTTTTTATGATTTCAGAACTTTGCTTATCCTTAACTGTTTTATGAAATGTAAAATTCAAATTTAGTAATTTTCGATAATTATATTTTTTCTAATTGGCTACAACATTCGTATATGCAATATACAGACAAAAGTTCCGTATATTTCCGTTATAACAAGCATTTTTTATTACGGTCAAATACAGTAAATCTGAAAGAATTCAAAATTTACAGATTCTAAAATAATATTTGGCTCTGCTTTCATTATTGTTCAACAATTTCCGTGCGCCTGTTTCGAGCTTTACCGGCATCATCTTTATTACTTGTAACCAGGGTCAAACTTGCAACGACAAATGAAAAAAAATCGATAGAATTGTAAGTTTTGTTTTCATTTTTTTATTATTTTGAACGGAATAAATATTAAAAAAACGAAAGTTATGATATAAAAATTAAAATTAAAAGTTTTAGCCTATTTTTTTAAGGATACATTTTCCGTATTGATTTTCTGTCTCCACTCTTGGTAACCCAAAATCGCCAAAATTAAAAAAATCATATATTGAATTCCCGTAAAACCATATCCTTTAACAAAATATAAAGGTATTGAAACCATATTTACGGCAATCCAAAAAATCCAATTCTCAATTTTCTTATTTGCCATCAACCACATGGCGGCAAATGCCGCTCCGGTGGTGAAAGTATCCATAAACGGTGTTGCTTTTCGAAATTCGCTTAAGTTTCCGGAAGTTATTTTTTCAAAGGCATATTTAACACTGTCTCCAAAACCCAAATCATTCGGCATCACATTATAAAAACGGTAAACGGCTATTACAAAAACAGATGTAAACGCAAAAATTCCGAACGCTTTCAGTTTGTCTTTTCGTCCGGATTTTGAAATCGGAATGTGTTTATCTTTATCATCAATAATTTTACTCCACATATACCAGCCGTAGATACTCATCAAGGTATAATAAATATTAATAATCAAATCACCGTATAAATTCCACTGCGACAGCAAATAAACATACAATCCGGTACTGATAATTCCCGTAGGAAAAACCAAAATATTTTCTTTTTTTGCAAAAAATACACTGATTACTCCGAAAAATGCCGCAATAAATTCAAGGGAGATATTTAAAGCAGAAGCATTTTCATACGGTTTCAGAAAAAAATCAATAAGGTCAACTTGTGCTGCAATCATGACAAATCGGTATTGATAATTTTCAGTACAAAAACAGAATGCGGCAATTCAAAACTGTTTTTTATTTCTTTGGTCAAAATGTGCATTACCTCATCATATTCACCGAACACTTGTGTACTGATACCGTTTCTGATAAGTTCAAGTTCATCATAATCCTGCAAACGATGAATAAAATCAAGAATATGCGGTTTAAATTCCACTTTTAAAGGATAATAACTGATGTCAACCGATACGTTCATATTTTAAAATTTAAGAAATTTAAAACACAAAAGTATAAATTCCGGCTTGCTTTTATTAACTTTGCATTAATACTTTTTATATTTACCTTTTAACTTTATAACTTTTAAATTTTAACTAAACTCTAATGACACCCGAAAACCTACTTGCCGCACAAAAAGAATTTTTCTTATCCGGTCAAACAAAACCGCCGGAATTCAGACTTAAACAACTAAAGAAATTCAGAAAAGCACTTCGTGAAAACGAAAAATATTTTTACGAAGCTATTTACAAAGATTTTTCAAAATCGGAATTTGAAACCTATGCCACAGAATTGTCTTTGGTATATTCGGAATTAAACTTGGCCATAAAAAAGTTGAAAAAATGGATGAACCCAAAAAAGAAAAAAACCAATCTTGCTAATCTTCCCGGGAAAAGCTATGTTCTTCCGGAACCCATGGGTTGCACATTGGTTATCGGAGCTTGGAATTATCCTTATCAACTTTCCTTAATTCCGGTTATTTCAGCTCTGGCAGCCGGCAATACGGTTATTTTAAAACCGAGTGAATTATCCTACAACGCTTCGGCAATTATGGCAAAAATTTTCAATCATTTTTTTATTCCCGAAATCTTTCATGTTATTGTGGGCGGTGTAAAAGAAACACAGGCATTTATAAATTTGAATTTCGATAAAATATTTTTTACGGGAAGCGTTCCCGTAGGAAAAATTATATACAAAGCGGCAGCACAAAATATGACTCCCGTAACCTTGGAACTCGGCGGTAAAAGTCCGACTTTTGTTTTGCCGGATGCCAATCTTAAAATGACTGCCAAACGTATTGTGTGGGGCAAATTCCTGAATGCCGGACAGACCTGCGTTGCAACGGATTATATCCTTGTCGATAAAAAAATTGAAACACAATTACTGGAAGAATTAAAAAAGCAAATCAATAAACAGTTTCCTGATTTCTCGAATGGTATTCCCGAAAATTACGTACAAATTATAAACGAACGCAATTTTGATCGATTGCTGAATTTAATCGATAAAGAAAAAGTGTATGTCGGCGGAAATTCCGACAGAGCAAATAGACTAATTCATCCTACGATTTTGCACAATGTAACCTTTAAAGATACCGTAATGGACGATGAAATTTTCGGCCCGATTTTACCCGTTATTGCATATGAGAATTTAAATGATGCAATCGAAGAAGTGAAACAAAGGCCGAAACCTTTGGCTTTGTATATTTTTTCAAAAAGCAAACGTGCCGTTCGTAACATCCAAACAGAAATTTCCTTCGGCGGCGGTGCTGTTAACGATACCGTTATGCACCTGACCAATCACCGTTTGGCATTCGGAGGAACAGGTTCCAGCGGTATGGGTAATTATCACGGATACACAGGTTTTGAAAGCTTTTCGCATTTTAAAAGCATCTTAAAAAAACCGTATTGGTTTGAACCGCCGGTAAAATATGCTCCTTATTC
>JAOZQB010000277.1 GCA_029932445.1 Bacteroidales bacterium
ATGGGTTTTTTAATTACAGTAGGATGTACTACTTTTATATTTTTATTTGAAAGGGTTTTTTTATCAAGCTTTTTCAAAGGTTGTTGAGAATAAGATATTCCCGAAAATAAAAAAACAAGAAGTGTGCTTAGAGTAAGGATTTGTTTCATAAGATTTTGTGTTTAATTAACTTTTTAAATATCAGCTAATATGTAAATGTATACATATAATTTTTATAAATTATACGGACAATTCTAAAAATTGTTTCAATAATAGAGTTTTTTAATAAAAAAAACCGGCAAATATTGTTTTTTTTTGTAAAAGTATAAAAATATCGTAAATTTACGATGAAAATATAAAAATGAAAAAAGTCGTAGATTTAAAGAATATTTCCGTTTATCGAAAATATAACAAGGTGTTATCGGATATCAGTTTTACTGTAAATGAAGGCGAATTTGTATATTTAACCGGCAGAGTGGGCAGCGGAAAATCCAGTTTATTAAAAATTATTTATGCCGATGAAGAAATAAGAAACGGTGAAGGAACGACAGCCGGGTATGATTTAAAAAAAGTAAAACAAAAAGAAATTCCTTTTTTAAGACGAAAAATCGGTATTGTATTTCAAGATTATAAATTATTAACCGACAGAACGGTATTTGATAATTTGAAATTTGTTTTGGAAGCATCAGGTGAGAAATCAAAATCTGTAATAAAAGATAAAATAAAAAGTATATTATTAACCGTCGGTTTGGAAGGGAAAGAAAACCGTATGCCTTTTGAATTGTCAGGAGGCGAGCAACAAAGTGTGGGAATTGCCAGAGCGTTAATTAATAATCCCTTACTGATTTTAGCTGATGAACCGACAGGAAATTTAGATGAAAAAAGTTCTGATAATATAATGAGACACTTGATTGATGCATCAAAAAATAATACGACAGTGATTATGGCAACACATGATATGAATCTGATAAAAAAGTATCCTGCAAAAGTTTTTAATCTTGAAAAAAATAAATTTGAAGAACAATATTAATTTTTTTTTAAATTTTATTTTATTGTAATTAAAAGAAAATCAGATAGTTGTATATTTTGCAAATAAAAAGAATGCAAAAATTTATAATTAGGTTTTTATTTATAATAAATAATAATGTATATTTGCAAATCTAAAACAGATGTTAAATAATTGATAACTAAAATATACCGAAAATGACAAAAGCAGATTTAGTCAATGAAATATCGAAACAAACCGGTATTGAGAAAGTAGCTGTTAAAAAAACAGTAGAAGCTTTCATGGAAAATATTAAAGAATCTCTTCAAAGCAATCAAAATGTTTATTTGAGAGGTTTCGGAAGTTTTATCGTAAAGAAAAGAGCTGAAAAAACAGCAAGAAATATTTCTAAAAATACAACGATAATTATTCCGGAACACTTTATTCCTTCATTTAAACCGGCAAAATCGTTTGTCAATGACGTAAAGAAAAAAGTAAAATAATTTAGTCTATAATTTTTAATCAATTTCAGATATGCCCAGCGGAAAGAAAAGAAAAAGAGCAAAGATGTCAACGCATAAGCGTAAAAAACGTCTCAGAAAAAACAGACATAAAAAGAAGAAATAAATTTTTTCAGTCTGTTATCAGATATCATAAAGAGCCGACTTCGGCTCTTTTTGGTTTATCGAAGTTTTACGTATAAAAAGTAATGAAGGGTGACTAATGAACTAATAATCAATATCTCAAAACGAGAGATTAATATTGCATATACCGAGGAAAAGAAACTTGTAGAAATTCACAAAGAAAAAAGCAACATTCAGTTTACCGTCGGTGATATTTTTTTGGCAAAAGTTAAAAAAGTAATGAACGGTTTAAATGCTGCTTTTGTTGATGTGGGTTATAAGAAAGATGCATTTTTGCATTATTTTGATCTTGGCCCTCAATTTAAATCTCAAGAAAAATTTTTACATTCAGTAATAAACTCAACAGACTCGTTCCCGAAATTACGGAATTTTAAAACACTTCCCGATATTAATAAACACGGAAAGATTTCCGAAGTATTGAAAGGCGGACAAACCGTTCTTGTTCAAATTGCTAAAGAACCGATTTCAACTAAAGGACCTCGATTAAGCTCCGAAATTTCCATAGCCGGCAGAAATTTAGTACTTATACCGTTTTCAAATGCGGTTTCAATTTCAAAGAAAATTGTATCTGATGAGGAACGCAAACGTTTAAAACGACTGATTCAAAGTATCAAACCTGATAATTTCGGAGTGATTGTAAGAACTGTTGCAAAAAATCGCAGAGTTGCCGTTCTGGATGAGGAATTGCGTGCTTTAATTATAAAATGGGAGCAGATGCTGGAGAATTTAAAAGGAATTACTCCGCCTGCCGTTGCTATGGGAGAATTAAATAAACCCGCAGCATTGTTACGTGATATTATGAACAGTTCTTTTACAAATATCTATGTTGATAATGAATCTGTTTATACCCAAATTAAAAATTATATCGCTGAAATTGCACCCGAGAAAGAGAAAATCGTTAAATTTTATGATAAACGAACACCTATTTTTGATTATTTCGGTGTAAGCAAACAAATAAAAGCTTTGTTCGGGAAAACCGTTAATATGGAAAACGGTGCTTATTTAATTATTGAACAAACCGAAGCTCTTACCGTCATTGACGTAAACAGCGGAAATCGTTCTAAGCGGGCTGCCGATCAGGAAACAAATGCCGTGGAAGTAAATATGATTTCTGCCGAAGAAATTGCAAGACAACTCCGTTTGCGTGATATCGGAGGAATTATTGTTGTTGATTTTATTGATATGCATTCCAATGAAAACAGGCAAAAAGTATATCAATACATGAAAGATCAGATGGACGGTGACAGGACAAAACACAGTATTTTACCTCTGAGTAAATTCGGTTTGATGCAAATTACACGTCAGCGTGTTCGTCCGGCAACCGATATAGAAACTAAAGAAACATGCCCCGTATGTGACGGCACCGGTGAAATTACACCCAGTATTTTATTTATTGATGAAGTTGAGAATCATCTTCAATACATGATCGGGAAATATAAAGGGAAAATTTATTTACATGTTCATCCTTATATTGACGGATATTTAAAATGCGGTATGTTTTCAAAAGCTTTGAAATGGCGAATGAAATATAAACGAAAAATTAAAATTATTCCTACAATTAAATATTCCTTTTTAGAATATCATTTTTATGATAAGGAAGGGAAAGA
>JAOZQB010000278.1 GCA_029932445.1 Bacteroidales bacterium
GCTAAAATTTATTTAAAACTGCTAAAAGAAAATAACTTACAATAAGTTTGCAACTTATTGCTCAAACAGATTTTCTTTTTTAACGCAGTTTTAATTAAATTTCTTTACGCAATTTTCAATAGGTCGTTTAAAAAATACTTCGTATTTTTGAGACAGCCGCCTGCCTGTCGGCAGACAGGCAAGCTGTCTCTGCCTGTTAAATTAACAAAACATCTTACCGTAGAGACACGTTGCGCGTGTCTCTATGATAAAACCCGAAACAAACCGCCCCGAAAACCCCTGTAAATCCTTGCAGAGAGGGGCATTTGAAAAAAGAGGGCAAAAAAGGCGGAAAGCAAAGCACCGCAAGGGATTGGCTTGCTTGTTGAAAAGTTTTTGGGGTTAATAGTTTAAACTATTATGATAATACGACGTAGATACACTGCGTTAATCTACACCGAGCGGGGTGATTTATTGTTTACTGCTTTCAGTAGTAGGCTTCAATATTTTTGCTAATAAATAAATAAATGCTATACATATTGAACCGTATATTATCCAACTTAATACATTATTATTAATATAGCTTACAATGTTAATGTTTACATCTGATTTAGTATTTAAAAAAATAAAGAAGCTGTATAAAGAATGAGAGATTATCGAATAAATTAATCCATATTTAAAATAAATAATACCAAATATAAGACCTAAAATAAATATTGTTAAAAGGTATTTATAATTTTGTTCAAAATAAAAATCAATATGAGCAAGAGTAAATAAAATACTTGAAATTAATATTCCGATATAAACATCTTTTTTTCTTGCTTCAAACATTCTCAATATTGATTTTCTGAAAATAAGTTCTTCATTCAACGGAGGTATAATAACAAAAATTAAAAAATTAATAAGCCCCGTTAATATTGTAGAATTATTGTCTGTATTCAGATTTCGAGAAAATAAGGGGTCAAAAATAATATATATTGCAAATATTAGCAAAACGGTATTTGCCAAATATTTAAAAGAAATTTTAACTTTATTAGTAGGTTTGGTTTTCTTTTTTGTTAATAACAGAAAAATTACAATAAGTACAGAGGCTGTTGAATATGTTAGTAAATCAATTATATTCAGATTATAAGAGGTATTTGCACTTAAATAATTATAAAAAAAGAAATACAATAAATTCTGAACAAAAACCAAACAGGCAACAATGATAAGTGAAAAAAAAGATTTTTTAATTATATTATACATTTTTACATAATTTTCTTAAATAGAAATAACTCAAAAAAGTAATTGTAACACATTTTTTGGATAGTATCAATTTAATTCTATTTTATCAGTTTATCTTTTATCTATTCTTTTTATTATAATTTCCCTCTGATTAAAAGGCAGTGAATTATTTAGATTTTTGTTTACACTTTTAATACTATCTCTAAAAAATTTAATTCTATTATATGTTTTTTCTTTAATAGTTAATTTTTGTTCAGCTTTTTTTAACATATAATTTGAAGAAATTATTCGTCCAAAATTTGGTCTTCCATTATCTAACCTTTCTGCTAAAGCATCATGCACCTCTTCTTTTAAACATAAAACTTCATTTTTTGCATTCATAACTTGTTTCAAGGCTTTATCTTCTCTCTGGGATGTTTTTTCTAAAAGATTATTATTTTTAATAATTTCTGTTAAAGTATTAGTTGTTTTCTTTTCTTCGACAACATCTTTTGAATTTACATCTACAACATCACCTTCGTCAACTGCTGATTTTTCAACTCTATCTACAGGGTCAATATAAGTTCCCATATTACCAAGAGAATTATCTTTTTTGGTATTTGCAAGAATTTTTTTAGCTTCCTTAAAAGTTATTCCAGCGTCTTTTGCCAAACTCCAAGCACCATCACCTTTTTGAGCCGTCCAAGTACCGTCACCATTTGGCTCCCAAGCATTCTCCCCATTCAAATCAACAAACAAAATAGGGTTATTATTTGCATAAACATAAAGACTTTGAAAACTAAGCTCTTCCGCTTTGGGGTCAACCGTATGAAAACGAGCAAGTTGTGCATCATAAAACCTCGCCCCGTAGTCGTACCAATCTAAACCGAAGTCTTCTTGCAGTTCTTTTCCGTTGTAAAGATACAGATTCTTTTTATCAATATCACGTGTCCTATAATCCAGTCCGTTCATGGTCATACCGAAGGGATAATAGCTGTCTTCCTGCACAATATTTGCCGTGTTGTTGTTATTATGAATGTCAAAAGTTACTCGAACATTGTCGAGGTGGTTGGTAAGGTTGTATTGGCGAGTAAAAACGGTATCTCCGTTTTTAGGATATGAAAGATTAATTTTTCCGTAATCGGTAATAATGTATTTTAATAAATTATCTTCATAAATAAAATTGCCGACATAATCAGTTGTTGTGCTTCCGGCGGTTTTGCGGAGTTTAATGCCGGCGGCATCACAGGTGTTACAGATGTTTTTTTGTTTTTCGGTGTTCATTCTTTTGCAAAGATAATTTTACTTTTGTCTTGAAACAAAAGTAACAAAAGTTCAAGACTTATTGAAAATTTGCTAAAATTTACTTAAAACTGCTAAAAGAAAATAACTCGCTTCCCTGCGGTCGCTCAAACAGATTTTCTTTTTTAACGCAGTTTTAATTAAATTTCTTCACGCAATTTTCAATAGGTCGTTTAAAAAATACTTCGTATTTTTAGGGACAAAAAACGCAAAGCACTTCAAAAGTGCTATGCGTTTGTTTTTACTTACAAAACCTGCTCAAAAACTGTTTAGTTTATTTTGTCCCGATATTGGGACACTATATTCTAAAATCTTTACGAAAAGGGCAGCGGGAGAACAAAGAGCAGGCAGTAAAAACAAGCATAATAGAACGACGGCGGCAGAGCCGACCGCCGAACGGTGTACAGCCTCAATGGAACGGGTTATCATTTACACTTTCCTACTTTCAAGTTAATAATATATTTGTTAATTTCTTCGGCTTTATAATTTTCTTTCTTTTCTATTATTAAAGTATTAAGATAATTTTCAATAAAATTTATAAATGGTTTTACATCATCCGGATAATTTTCTTTGTTTATTAATAGATGAGATACTTTATGAAAATTAACTTTTTTACACCTCTTTAAATATTTTATATCCAAATGCATTATGTTGAAACCTATAATCTCAGCATTATTATCAATAAATAATTGTATTGCAATAAGACCTTTAATGCTATCACTTA
>JAOZQB010000279.1 GCA_029932445.1 Bacteroidales bacterium
GTCGTTAATCGATGTTCTCAAATCAATTCATAAATTTTTGTTTTAAAATGAATTTTATTCGTTTGTTATCAAACCTCCGGATTTTCAATCCATAGTGATTTAGTTAAAATATCAGTCCTGTCTGAAAAATAAGTATCTGCCTATTTGTCATTCTGAACCGGTTTCAAAATTTGCTGATAACATGAAAGTTAATGATTCCTCCGTCAGCTGACGGACGGAATGACAAAAAAACTTTTTTAGATCGGACTCAAATATATAAAAATGAGTTTTGAATATTTATTTCTGACTCTTTATCATACTGAGCAATAAATCTTTTTTCTTAGGTGAGAACGGAATTTCGGTATCATCTTTCAAACGAATAAAACCTGAATTGCGTTTCATTATACGAGAAATAAAATTAATATTTATAAGGTGAGACCTGTGTACTCTGATAAATATGTCTTCAGGAAGTATATTTTCATACTCTTTTAATGTTTTAGACATAACAATTTTTTCAGAATTTACCAAATAGAAAACAGTGTAATTATTATCTGATTGGCATCTTATAATATCCTTTGTATCAATAATATAAATATTATCTGAAGTGTTTAAAATAAGTTTTTCGGGTTTGTTTTTAAATTGATTTAAATTATTCAGTAATGTTTCAATTTTAATTTGTTCATAATTCTCTTTAATCAATTTGAGTGCTAGTTTGATTGCATTTACAAGTTCAATGGCATTAACAGGTTTTAATATGTAATCTAATGCGCTGAATTTTATCGCCTTGATTGCATGTTCTTCATGCCCCGTAATGAATATTACTTTAAAATCGTAGTTCGTTAAATTTTTGAGAACATCAAAACCGGTTCCGTCAGGCATATCAATATCTAAAAAAACAATATTTGGTTTAAATTTATTGATTTTTTCAATTCCTCCGGCAACATTTTCGGCAGTTTCGATTATTAAGTTTGGAAAATGAAACTTAATGATATCAAAAATCAATTCACGAGAATTTTTTTCATCATCAATAATTATTGCTTTTATTTTGTTAAAATTCTCCAATATAAGGGATTTTAAAACTGATTTTTGTACCGTGTAATTCCGGATTAATATTGCTTAAATCTACCGTAACTAATTTGTTTTTCTTTTTCTCCTTACCGGTAAATAATTTTTGTAAACGTTCTCTTGTTATTTGCAATGAAAGAGATTGGTGATTATTTCTCAGGTTTTCGGTATGGTTAATTCCGATTCCGTTGTCTTCAATTGTCACAAAAATAGTATTTTTTTGCAATTGTAATGTAATTTTAATGGCAGCATTGCTAATTTCGTCTTTAAAACCGTGCTTTATTGCATTTTCAATAAAAGGTTGAATCAACATCGGCGGAATCAAACAATTTTCAATATCGATGGTCTCTGAAATATTTATTGAAAAATCTAAAGGATAATTTATTCTTAGCTTTTGAAATTTGATATAATAATTTAAAATTTCAATTTCTTGATTTAAGTTTATCAGGCTTTTCCTTGAACTTTCAAGGATTAAACGCATTAATTTTGCAAAATCGGCAATATATAACGAGGAATTTTGAATGTCGTTTTTATAAATGTAATGTTCGATTGATGACAGAGCATTAAAAATGAAATGGGGATTCATTTGAACACGAAGAAGTTTGTTTTCCAAATCGGATTGTTTGATTCTGTTTTTAAGCTTTGTTCTGTTATAAAAAAGGAATAAAATAATGATTAATAAAAACAAAAAAGAAGAAACGGATATTAACAGAATTAATCGATTTTTACTTTCTTTTTGAAGCAGTTCTTCATTCTTTTTATACAACTCGATTTCTTGTTCTTTCTTAGTTGTTTCAAATTGAATTTCAAGTTCGGCAAATTTATTTTCGTTTTCAATATTAAAAATACTGTCGTGATAAATTTTATTTAATTCAGAGTATTCATAGGCTTTTTTATAATTTCCGAGGCTGTCGTAACAAATTCTGATTTTATTGCTTATTTGTTCTGATTTTGAGAAATTTTTCCCTGTTCCCGATAAATTATCGGCACTGTCAAGAAACAGCAAAGCTGTTTGATATTTTTTCAATTTTATGTAATTTGATGCGATCATACTGTATGCATAGGATATATCCGTTTTTGTATCAAAATTTTTATAGGTTTTCAGGGCTTCTTTCTCCGTAATTATTGATTTGTTAAACTTGTTTAATTTTTGATACACTTTTGCAATACCACTTATACATTTTGCCGAATTAAGAAAGTTCTTGTTTTTTTTAAAGAGTTTATCGGCTTCCTTATATTTATGAACAGCTTCTTTATTTTTCCCCATATTGGAATAAACAGTGGCAATATTCATTAAGGAAAGAGCAATGCCGTTTGTGTTATTTAATTCTTTAAATTTTTTTTCGGAAGTTTTATAATATTTTAAAGCTTTATCATACTCATTTTTAATTAAGTATAAGTTCCCTAATGCGCCGTATGCGATGGCTTCTACAATTGTATTTTTGTTTTTTTCTGCAATTTCAATAACTTCCGAATAAATTTTAATGGCCTCATTATATTTATTTAAATTTAAATAACAATTACCCAGGTTTCCTTTGGATGAAATGATTAATGAAGTATCTCCGGTCTCCTCGGCTATAATTAATGATTCTGAAAATAATTTTTTTGCTTTTTCAATATTCCCTTGTTCGTTATATAAAATGCCTGTTTTTATCATTATTTTGGCTTGCATTTTAGGATTATCGGCTTTTTGTGCTTCGCGCAGAGCTAATTTTAAATAGTTCTCGGCACTGTCGGGAACAGAATAATAAAACACATCAGATATTGAAATATAAGTTTGTATTTTTTGTTCGGAATTTTCAGTAATAAGCAATTGCTTTAAACTGTCAATTTCTTGTGAGAAAATAAACGAAAATTTTAACAGAAATAATATAAGTAAAAAATTCTTCATTAAGATTAACTGATTTTAGAATATACAAATATAATAAAATGAATTTTATTTACTAAATAAATGATACCGAACTCTCAAAATATCGTATTAAATCATCAATATAAAAAAGTGTTATACCATAATTTTGTATATTTGTATCTAATCTAAAAAAAACTACATTATGAAAAAACTATTTCTCAAAACGCTCTTTTTGATATTTTTAGGATTTGTATTTGCCGCCAATGATGTTAAATCACAAGTTGTCATTTCGGGAAATTCCGGAGCA
>JAOZQB010000078.1 GCA_029932445.1 Bacteroidales bacterium
TAATTAAGAAAAGGTATTTGTAAAATAATCAACCCACTATATTTAACATAGAACCTAAAAAAGCATTAGTCGAAGAAATAATCCTTCGACTAATGTTTAAATATTTAATGCTGAATTTCTTTTACCGTTCCGTTTTCGTCCATATTTAAAGTTACGATTTTTGCATCATTAATGATTTTTTTAATTTTGTTCAAAGCATCTTCGGCTTTGTTTTTATCGGAATAAAATCTGTAAACCGCAAAATAAATATTTTTACCGTCATTATTTTTTATATTTACGGAATGAACAATATCAATTCCTTTTTCCATTAATTCAAAAATTTTATATCGGCAGGAAGTAAGAGCATCATTTCCCTCAAAAGTGTTTGTTACGACAAGGTAAATAGTGCCTTTTCCCGTAATTTCAGACATATCTTTTTGTAATTCTTTAAAAACCGGCGTAAAAACCGTATTCGGAAAACGTTTTACAAAAAGTTCGGGAATATTGCAAGGTGCACTCCAAGGATAATACTCAGTATGTAAACCTCCTTCAAAACATTCATTACCTACTTTATGAATATCGGCAAATTCAAGAACAATTTCATTAAATTTATCTTCAATATTTTTATAATATTCTGTTTCGAAATATTTATTAAAAAGTTTATAACCGGATTTAAATGCATCAAAATAATCTTGCAAACCCGCATAAGGATATTCGCCTCCGAGGGCTTTAGAATAATTGTTATTAAATTCAATTTCTAAACGAAAAGCTTCTGATGCGTATTTATTAATCTTATCCGTTAAAACAGGGGCTTTATCCAAATCGACAAACATTCCTTCAGCATAAATAGGATTGAATCCGATTGATACCAACTCCTTTTCAACCTTATTCCATAAGTCCTGATTTGTTTCTCCTGTTGATGAATAAAAATTGTCAATTTTAGGCGTTAAATCAGAGATTAAATTATTACGAGCTTTAAGAACTGTTTTAATCTTATCTTCCGAAGTAATTTCTGAATTCAGCATTTTAGTATAATCTTGAAATGTTTTATAAAAATTTGAATTATCTTTCAGAATTCCGGATAACTCTTTTAAATTGTTTTCATCTTCGGGATCTTTTGTTTCAATAACTTGTGTTGTGTCAATGTTTATTTTCTGATTTTCAGTAATAACAGAAGTGTCTGAATTGTTTTTGTCTTCCGAATTTTCAGAGGTATTATTACATGAAAATAATATAATTGCCGAAAATGACATTAAAAAAGTAATTGTTTTCATCATTGTAAATTTTAGTTTGTTTTTTATAATATTTTTGAATTATCAAATATAACAAATTATAAATATTTAAGTTTGTAATTTTTATGAATTTATTGCAAATACAAAAACATGTATTTTACAGACACACATACCCACCTGTATGTCAGCGAATTTGACGAAGACAGAGACGAGATTGTACGCAAAGCAATTGACGAAGGAATAAAAAAAATGGTTCTGCCGGGTATTCATTCGATATACATTCCGATGCAAAAGCAATTAACGGAAAGGTATCCCGAAAATTGTTTTCTTGCTTTCGGATTACATCCTTCAGATGTAAAAGAGGGTTTTGAAGATGAAATAGAAATCGTAAAAAACAACCTGCAAACAGGAAATGCTGTTGCCGTCGGGGAAATCGGCATTGATTTATATTGGGATAAAACATTTGCCGAACAACAAAAAAATGCTTTTGAAAAGCAAGTAATACTTGCAAAAGAATATAAACTGCCTGTTATTATCCATGTTCGTGAGGCATTTGATGAGGTTTTTGAAATTGTTGATAAATTAAATGATAAGAATTTGAAAGGCATTTTTCACAGTTTTACGGGAACACCGGAACAAGCTGAAAAAATAATTAATTACGGCGGATTTAAAATAGGTATAAACGGCATTGTTACATTCAAAAATTCCGGACTTGACAAAGTTGTAAAAGGCATTGACTTAAAAAACATTGTTTTGGAAACCGATTCACCCTATTTGTCGCCTGTTCCGAAAAGAGGAAAACGCAATGAAAGTTCACATTTGATTTACATTGCAGAAAAAGTTGCTGAAATTAAAGATATTTCCTTAAAAGAACTTGCTGAAATTACAAATGATAATGCTGTAAAGATTTTTGGCAGTTTATAAAAAAATACCGACAATAATTGCCGGTATTTTAAAAATTGATAAGCAGAATTTTATTGTTTGATAAACTTTTTTTCAATTATTTGATTATTTGTATTGATTTTAATAATATAAAGTCCGTTACTTAAATTTGAAAGATTTATTTTAATATTATTTGAATTTTGGCTTTTTGTATAAACTTTTTTTCCTGAAATATTAAAAATATGAATATTATTAATATTTTGTTTTGCTGAAACATTCAAAAAATCAGTTACAATATTAGGATAAATACTGATATAATCCGAAAAATTTTCCGATATTCCGGAAGAAAGCGAAAGAACGGCATTATTACTTGTTTCAGAACCGCAAGAACCTGTTACTACAACAGAATAAACCCCTTCATCATTTACCGAAACATTTGAAATCGTTAAACTTGCACCGGTTGCTCCGGAAATATCATTACCGTCTTTTTTCCATTGATAGCTTAAATTACTTCCGTCAGCTGTTACATTAAATACGACATCATCTCCGGCTGAAGCATTAACATCTTGCGGTTGTTCCGTTATAGAAACAAGCTCATTAACCGTTAAATAGAAATTGTCTCCCGAAACTTGCGAACAATGAGAATTTCCGATATTTACTTTATAATTTGCTTCATCGCTTAGTTGTGCGTTCGTAATTGAATATGTCGGATTTGAACTGCTTGTTATCAAAGTATTATTTTTATACCAAAAATAAGTATCAGTATTATCGGCATTAGCGGTAAAACTTACATCACCGGCTTCACAAATTTCTTGAGATTGCGGTTGAGAAATAAATGAAGGAGCCGGATAAACTGTTAAATTTGTTGTGCTTGAAGCTATTTCTCCGCAAGCATTTGTTACTTTACAGGTATAATTATGGCTGTCTGATATTTGTGCATTGTTTATTGTTAATGTTGTTCCGTAAATTCCTAATGAACCGTTTTCTTGAAACCAACTGTATGAATTATTTGTAATACCCGTGCCGCTTGCTTCAACATGCAATACAACATCGTCTCCTTCGCAAGCATCTGTCTCGGCAGGTAAAGAAACCGTAAAAGTCGTAGGCGAACAACTTTCCTCAATATTTAAGCTGAAAATACCTTCCGGTAAATTATTTGTGTTTGAAAAATGTCCGATATTTATATAATAAATTTCTCCGTCAAGCGATGAAAAAGTTAAAGTTTCTGTCGCTCCTGTTCCTCCGTTGTCGGCATTTTCCGTTAAAGTAAAACTTCCGCAACTTCCTGTTAGTACGGCAATTTCCGCATCCCAATTATCAGGGGTAACGTTTATTGTATAATCGGCACCGTTGCCTTGCAAAGCATACCAAACACCGTCATTCATACCATCGGTTCCGTATAAAATAAAACCGTTGTTATTTGTTGCATAAGAAGCATCTTGGCTTTGATTGTATGGAAAATCATTAACAGGTTCAAAATTACTGCATGCATCATTATAAGGCGGATTATTATATGCAATAATATTAAATGCATCAAAAGAATTTTCCGAACTGTAATTTTTCTCAACTTTAAAATATACAACTTCCCCGGGAGTTCTTCCTGTTAATGTAATTTTGGAAAAATTACCGGTTCCGCTGTTATCGTCTTCCGTAATTTTTGTTAAACTTTTAGAATTATTTATGTAAGCCGTTAAATATGTATCCGTCATATCCGAGTTTTCGGCATATGAAGTTTCAACGGTAACGGTTCCGGATTGAGGTATTGTTACCGAATACCAAACTTCAGGATTATTATTAGGGTCATTTACGTCATAATTAGGATCATTTGTTGCACCGAATACAGTTCCCGTTGTTTTTTCGGCATCGATTGCCGTAACAATTATTTCTTGTGCAGATACAAAATTATTATTTTGAGGTTGTTTCGGAGTGAAACGGTAATATGCCTCTGATCCGGGATAGTTATTTGTAGAAATGCTGTTATTTGATGTTGTTGTGCTTGTTGAAGCGGGATTTCCCGGCGTAATACTAAAAAAGTCATTTCCTCCTTCGGTATTCATTCCTATTGTTGCACTTCTTGTGTCGGAAGAATTCAGATCTCCGTACCAAAAAGAGAAACCGGTACTTTCTCCGATTTGCAATTTAAATGATACTGTTTGTCCTGTATTTCTCCAAGAAATATTTTGCCATTCAATCCATAACCATCTGTGCGGTGATGTCCCTCCCGTTTTATAAACAATTTTTCCGTTATCGGCAGCTCTTATGTATAAATCATCCCAAAGCGGTGCTATGATATTTGAATGATCATTATCTGCACTTGCCAAATCGTTATCATAATCAACATTTCCGGAAGTAAACGATACGGCTCCGTTCACCCCTATTGTCAGTGAGGTATATGTATTACCTCCGTATTTAAAACTAAATCCTATGGGTATTGTAACTTCATCGTCATCTGCATTTTGTCCTGCAAAAACTTCTGTTCCTCCGGTTATTGAGCTGTAATTGTACTGTTCGTCTAAAGAAATATCATAATAATCAGCTATTTGTTGTGCATTTGAATAAACATTGATAAATATCAGTAACAGAATTAATAAAAAATGTTTTTTCATAAGTTTTAGATTTAAAAAATTAATAATATGCAATTTTAGTATATTTTATTTTGAATTTCTGCTTAGATTTATATCTGTAACTAAAAAAAATATAAGTGTCGGGCTTTTTTTTATATTCGTTTTATAACTTTGCGTGAAATCTATGAAATATACTTATTTTAAATATTTATTTATTCCGATATTATTTTTGTTCGCTAATGCATCGGCTCAAAATATCGACAGTTTAAAACAGATTACATTATCACTGAAATATTCGGAGAAAGGACATGTTTTATATCAAATAGGAAATTATTACATTAAAAAAAATGAGATTGACAGTAGTTTGAAATATACATTACAATCCGTAAAATATTTAAATTCTGACACGGAACAAAGCAATGCTTATGAAAATTTAGGGATGTGTTATTATTATCGAAATGATTTTTCGAAAGCACTGAGAAATTTTAAACAATCATTAAAATACTCGCTTGAAACCGGAAATGACAGTATAATTGCCCGCAGATATTCTGATTTGGGTGTTGTGTACGATTATCTGGGAGCTTATGATAAAGCTGTTGAGAATTATTTAAATGCCGTAAAACTCTTTGAAAAACGTAATGATTTATACGGAATAGCTAAAACATATAATAATCTCGGTATTATAAATGAAACTTTTGATAAGTACGAAACAGCTCTGGATTATTATAATAAATCTCTTCGTTTAAAACAAACTTTAAAACTCGACAGCTCCGAATTTGTTTCAAATTTGGTAAATCTGGGTTCGGTTTACGAAAAATCCGGATATAAAACGAAAGCACTTCAATATTATAAAGAAGCATCGGAACTGTTCCGAAAAACAAAAAATAATAAATATACTGCATTATGTTTAAATAATATTGCAGAAATTTACGTTTCTGAAAAAGAATTTGAAAAAGCAAAGCATTATTTAACACTTGCGTTGAATTTAAGCTCCGAAAAATCCGGAAATATGAATTTTGCTAAATCAAATTTGATCCTGGCAAATGTTTTAATATCCCGACATGATTTTAAAAATGCTGAGTTGAATTTAAACAAGGCGTTTAAAACAGCAGAAGATGTAGGACTAAATACTATGAAATCAGATATTTTAAAAGGATATATAAATTTATACGAAGCTGAAAAGAATTATAAAAATGCTTTTGAAACACAAAAAAAATATTTACGATTAAAGGACAGCATAAATACCGAAAAATTAAACGAAAAAACAGAACATCTTCAAATTGTTTATGAAACAGAGAAAAAAGAACAAAAAATTCAAAATTTAAAAACAGACATAAGTCGTAAAAGAATACTTTGGATTTCTGTATTTATTATTTTATTAATGGTTTTAGTGCTTGTATATTTTGTTTTAAGAAACAAATTGAATAAATCAAAAATTAATAATTACATTTTTAATCAAAAATTATTACGTTCTCAAATGAACCCGCATTTTATTTTCAATGCTTTAAATTCAGTACAATCATATATGCTTGAGAATGATACTAAAAAAGCCGGGTTTTATCTTTCGTCTTTTTCTAAATTGATGCGTTCCGTTTTAACAAATTCGCGTGAGGAATTTATCAGCTTGCAGGAAGAACTCGATACACTTGAAAATTATCTTAAAATTCAAAAACTACGATATTACGATAAATTTGATTATAAAATTGAAGTTGATGAAAATCTTGATACCGATTTTTATTTAATTCCGCCGATGTTAGCTCAGCCTTTTATTGAAAATGCTCTTGTGCATGGCTTTAAAGATATTGATTACGAGGGATTTATAAGTGTCTCTTTTAAGTTGGAAGATAATATGCTGAAACTGTTTATTGAAGATAACGGAAAAGGAATTTCTTATGATGCCGAAAAAAAACATAAATCCTACGCAACCGAAATAACCAAAGAGCGATTAAAGATATTAAAACAACAAACAAAAACTAATATTAAATTTGAAATTTTCAATTTAAAAGATACTTCTAAAACAAGCGGAACACAAGTAATAATTATTTTACCTCAAATAAAAAATACCGAAAATGTTTAAAGCAGCAGTTATTGATGATGAGGCAAATGCAAGAAAAAATTTAATAACAATTATTAATAATTATTGTGATGATATTAATATTGTCGGACAAGCTGAAAATGTAAAATCGGGGCAAAAATTAATATTAAATAAAAAACCGGATATCGTATTTTTGGACATAGAAATGCCTGACGGAACAGGTTTCGATTTGCTTGAAAAAATTCCGAAACGCAATTTTTCATTAATTTTTACTACCGGACATAATGATTTCGCTTTAAAAGCTTTTCAATTTAATGCTGTCGATTACATTCTCAAACCTGTTGATATTGAAGATGTTATTAATGCTGTAAATAAGGCAAAACAAATACAAAAACCTGAATTGTCCGAAAAAATAATTAAGCAACTTTTAATTTCCGTTAAGGAAAAGACCAATAAGAAAATTATATTAAAAACAGCCGAGACCGTTTTTATTGTTAAAGTTGAAGAAATTATAAGATGCGAATCGGACAGAGGATACACTACTTTTTTTATTAAAGACGGAAAAAAAATTGTTATTTCTAAAAATTTAAAAGAATATGAACTCCTGTTAAAAGATTTTAATTTTTTCAGAACTCATAATTCGCATCTTGTTAATTTGAATTATGTAAAGCAATTTCAGAAAACAGACGGAGGTCAGTTAATTATGAAAGATAATTCAAAAATCCCTGTATCTGTCAGAAAAAAAGAAGCTGTCTTATATAAATTGGAAAATTTATTGTAATTCTTAAAAAAAAATTTGATAGTATTTTAAAATATTATATAATTGTAAAATAATACATTAAGGTGGTATTTAATGAAATTATCCAAAACATCCGAATATGCCCTGAGAATATTAAGTTTTATGGCTAAAGATGCAAACAGAAGTTATTCGGCTAAATATTTGGTTGAAAAACTCAATATTTCTGATAAATACTTAAGACGGTTAATGACCGGACTTACAAAAGCAGAATTGATATGCAGTAAACAAGGCAGAAACGGCGGCTATCAATTTGCAAAAAATATAAATAACATTACGATTTATCAAATTATTGATGCAGTCGAAGGAATGGAAAAATATTTCGGTTGTATCATGGGTTTTAAAGAATGTTCCGATGATAAACCATGCAGTATGCATAAAATATGGAGCTCAATGAGAGATAAATTATTGCAAACATTCATGAAAACAACTTTGGCGGATTTAAAAATTTCCGATACAATGAAATACTAATTTTTTTCACTAATATACTACATTTAGGTAGTAGTTAATTTTTTACTAACTCTTAAATATCAGAAAAATGAAAGAAGGTTTATTAGACAGGTTTATGAGCAAGAAGGGCTTATATACCGGATTTTGGGTAATTGCCATTTTTATGGTAACTATTTTAATTTATTACACGGCGACTTTGCAAAAAGAAGTCCCTCCGATACCTCAAACCGTTAAATCGGCATCAGGTGAAGTATTATACACCTACGATGATGTTGTAACAGGTAAAGGGTATTTTCAAGAATTTGATTTGATGGATTGGGGAACCATGCTCGGAATGGGTGCTTATGCCGGTCCTGATTTCACAACAAATTTTTTCCATCACAGAGCAGAATTTTTGTATGATTTTTATGCAAAAGAAATGTTCGGAAAATCCAATGCTGATATAACGGATATTGAACGCGGTTCCGTAAAAGAACGTGTTAAACAAGAGTTTCATGCTCAAACAAGTTTAAAAGAAGCCGGTGTTACTTATACTGATGCTTCGGCAGCTGCATACAAACATAATGTAAAACTTCTGACAAAAATGCTCGTTGAAGGTGACTCTTCAAGAGCATTCAGAGGCGGTGTTATTTTACCGGAAGAAGCCGTAAAAATAGCTGCATTTGTAGATTGGTCACAATTGGTAGCGTCTTCTTATCGTCCGGGAACCAAACGCACATGGTCTAACAATTGGCCTCCGGAACCGCTTGTAGATCAAGATGTTTTGGCAGATTATCACTTTGTTTCCCTTTGGGAATTTTTAATTTTATGGACTTTAACCATTGTTGTTATCTTTTTATCGTATGAGTATTTATTTAAAAAAGGAAGAAAAGAAGAATTGGAACCGGAATTGAAAATTACAAAACTTTTCAAATCTCAAAAGAAACTTTTAAAATATGTTCCGATTGTATCACTGTTATTTTTAGTCCAATTATTTCTCGGTGCCTATTTAGCACATATCTATACCGAACCTACTAAAGATTTTGTTTTATCACAATCAATTTTACCGTTTAATGTTATTCGTTCGATGCATACGCAAATTGCAATTCTTTGGGTTGCAGTCGGTTGGCTTGTAGGCGGCTTACTTATTGCACCATGGATTGCCAATAAAGATCATAAATTTCCGTGGTTGGTTGATGTGCTTTGGATTGCCTTGCTTACGGTTGCCGTAGGAAGTATTTACGGATTATATATGGGAGCCACCGGACAAATGCGCGAAACATGGTTTTGGTTCGGAAACGAAGGACGGGAATTAATTAATCTCGGACGTGTTTGGGATATCGGATTGGTACTCGGATTGATTTTCTGGTTCTTGCTTGTATTTTCACTTATCAGAAAAGCAGGAAAAAACAATCCGCTTGTAGGTACTATTATTTGGTCGGCATTTGCAATTGCAACTCTTTACATTGCAGGTATGATGCCGATACAGAAAATAATGCCTAACTTTACCGTTGACGATTATTATCGTTGGTGGGTTATTCATCTTTGGGTAGAATTAACATTTGAACTGTTTGCAGCCGGAACCATTGCATTTTTTACGGTTTCTCTCGGATTAATTTCCAGAAAAACAGCTGAAAGAGTAATGTTTTTTGAATTATTTTTAATTATGATGTCCGGAACATTAGGAGTAGGGCATCACTATTGGTGGCAAGGACTTGATGAATACTGGATTGCCATAGGCGGAATATTCTCGGCTCTGGAACCGCTGCCTTTGGCATTGATGATTATTGAAGCTGCCAGAAATAAAAGAGAAAAAGTACATTCCGGAAAAGGATTTAAATTCTCAACCGTATTTCTGTGGTTGTCGGGGTCTGCTGTTCTTAATTGGATTGGTGCCGGTTTTTTCGGAATGGTAATTAATACACCTACAATCAGTTATTATTCTCACGGAACCTATTTAATAATGCCTCATGCACATATTGCATTGCTTGGTGCTTTCGGATATATCTCAATTGCTTTTCTTTATATGACATCAAAAACAAATTCTTTAGCAAAAGGATTGGTTTGGAATGATAAAATAAGCAAAATTGCATTTTGGTTATTAACAATAGGTGTGTTGTTATTTGCATTACCTACATTAATCATCGGAATTGAGCAAACTAAAATGGCTCAAGAAATGGGTTATTATTATGTAAGAACCAGAGAAGCCGTTGAAGGAATGAAAAATTGGATGTGGTTCAGGATATTGCCTGACAGTTTGATGCTTTTAGGCGGTTTGTTAATATTTATTGATTTAACGAAAAAAACGTTTTTTGCAAAGAAAGCGGTTGAAATCAGTAAATAATTTTAAAACTATTTACTTAAACCTGACAGGTTTTTAAAACCTGTCAGGTTGCATATGCAAATCTGATTTATCAAAAAGAGCAAGATTTTAATCTTGCTCTTTTTTTGTACTGTAAAACGAGCTTGTTTTACCCGAAAGATTTAAATTTTTAGTAGTTGAAAGTAAAAACATGAAGGTTAAAAGTTTAACTGTTTTTATTGTAAATTTTCACAGAGCAAATTTGGTCTGTAAAATTTTACTCTATTTGTACTGTAACACTTTGAGCTTAATATTTTTAATTTTATTATTTTTTTTAAAATGATGGTATTAAACTTGCCGAAAACCAAGCACTGATGCTGAAAAAATTCGAAGAACTCACATTGTATATTTTGCAACTTAAAGAAAAAAACGGTAAATTGCAAGAACAAATTAATAAACTGAACACTCGATAAACCCGAACATTATGAAAACAAAACTGACAATTTTATTTGTTTTTGCCGCAACTATATTATTTGCTCAAAAAAATTTTACGGCAACACTAACCGGCGGAACAAATTATATGTTTATTCCGGATTCATTAAATCAAAACAATTTAAATTCAGGCGAATTTGCATATCAAAGCGGAATCAATTTTTCATTTGAATTCTTAAAACATTTAACAATCGGAACCGGGATTTCATATACAACATTATCTTGGAGTGAATCTTATCCTCCCGATTCGGAAATAATTGATTTTACGATAAATGTTCAATATACATATAAATTTTTGGAAGTACCTGTATATATTCAATTTGAACCTTTTAATGAGAAAAAATTATCGCCTTTTATCAGAGCAGGTATTTCGGTGACAGAAATAAAAGCAAAAACAGGAAAATTATTAGGAACCGATCCTGCCGGAAACGAACAAAATTATTTTGCTCAAATGTTTAATTATACATTTAAAGGAGAAGATACTTTTTTAAGAGAAATGCATAATGTTTTTTTTACAACAGGTTTAAATTTTAATTTTTACAAATCATTTTATGCCGGTGTAAACGGGGGAATTAAACGCTGTTTTTATTACGATTTTAACGATAAAAGAAGTAATTATGTTACATCTTGTAATTTAACCCTTTCATATAAATTTTAATGTTATTTTACTCACGAACAGATTATTATGAAGAATTTTATTTTTATTTTTGTTATTATTATTTTTATTTCTTCTTGTTGCAGAGAAGGGAAAACTTTTCGGATTAAGAACAAAGACAAACTGCGATTTAACGAGAATGACACTTTTATATATAAAAGCAATTATAACAATTTTGACACCTTATTTATAGATGAAATAAAAGAAGGGAAAAATGACCAATATATTCATGAAGGACTTTGTGCCGGCAAAACATTTTATCAAGAAAAAATCTTTTATTATTATCAATCATATCCTGTTGCATTTAAAGAGGAAGAAAGACCCTTTTTGTTAATAACGAATAATTCGGAGGTGATTACTTTTAGTACATACTTTCCTAAGAATGAGTTTGAAAGTAAAAAATATCTTAATTATATAGGAAAATATTATATTGGTGACAGTATTTATTCAGATGTTGAATATTTTTTAGTCGTTGATAAAATTAATAACGAATTACTCTTTAAGTATTATTATAATAAAGAATACGGTTTTTTATCTTATGAATTTCAAGACGGAGAGAAATTCGGCTTGTATAAGTACATACCTTTTGAATAATTAGACAGATATGAAAACAAAAATATTTTACCTGTGTTTCGTGTTTTTAATTGTGCTGACCGGTTCTTATTGCAAAAAACCGGCAACAATCAGTTTTTTGGATATTTATTCAAAATATCAATGGCGTAAAACTACAGAAGCGATTTATAATGCCGATAATGAATTTGAGAAATATACTTATAATTTTGAAACAGCAGAGGATTGTGAGAAAAATTC
>JAOZQB010000079.1 GCA_029932445.1 Bacteroidales bacterium
AGCGTTTCGGACCGACGCCTTTTAAAAATTGTATGTCTTTTTGAAGTTCTTGCAAGCAGAAAGAGTTAAAAGTTGAAAGGAAAAAGTTAAAAGGTAAAAGGTCATATCAGCACTTTCACCTTTTTACTTTTTACTTAAAACTGCATTAAAACAAACGTTCTTTTTTTAAAACCAATCCGCCGGTTTGTTCAACCCAAATAACAATGCTTTGTCCTTTTTGAATTCTATTAATAAAATGCGGAGCAGCAGCATAGAAGCTTTTTATACCTTCCCGGCGTGCTTTTTCCTGATTAGTCATAAATTCTGCAAATTCTTTAAGCCGTGCATAATAACCGGCTTCGTCAATTCCGTATATTTCATCTTCATCTCGATGGAAAACATAAGGAACTCCGACACTGTCGGTTGTTTGAAGTTTAATGCCGTCATCTTTTGCGACTTCTTCACTGAAAATCATGTACGGCATTACCAGATTAACTTTATTGCCGCTTTCAATTTCGGAATAATCAAAATTCATTACGTAATTTAAAAAATAAATATCATGTCCTTTAATTTCAATTGATTGCGGATTTGGTAAATAATCATCTAATTTATAATCGTAATAATACACTTTTAATTTAGTAATATTATTAACATAATCGACATCTTCGATGTTTAGTTTGGCAACAATATAACTTTTATCCAGATTTTTGACGACGGTTCTCAGTTCGCTGATACGTTTTTGGTTATTTACATAATCATCGATGGTCGTAAAGGCATTCGATAAACCGACAATTCCGAACAGAATTAAAAAAACACCGAGCAGAACCGGTAGTTTGTAAATAATTCCCATAAAAGATTTAATCAGTTCACTGAAAAAAATATAGGTTTTTTCTGCAAAGGACGGTCTTAAATTTCTGCTGATAGCTTCATGAGCTATTTTTCTGACTTTTAAAGCATTATAGATTGTAAAAATCAGATAAAGAATGAGGAAAAGCAGTAATAATAAATATCCGGTTTTTGTTGTGAATAAAAACAGAATGAAATCGGAAATCGGTTTTAAAAACCAATTAATTTGTTGTAATAATTCTTGTGAGTTGCCCATTTTCTTGAGTTAAAAGTTAAATGTATAAAGTTGAAAGCTTATAGATTTCGTTTTTAGTATTGCAATCGCAATAATTTTAATAATTCGTATTTAAACAATTTTTAATAATTATATATCTTCGGTAACCTCGATACCGCCTTTTGTATGAATAACAATTTTATAAATATGGTTTACCTGAAATTCGTTTAGTTTTGCAATGTCTTGAACCATACTTCCGTAGATGCCTTTTATATCTTCTGTTCTTCCATTTTTAATTTTTCCGAAAAGTTCTGTCATTAAATTGATATATTCTTCATCGGCTCCGTTTGTGCTCATGGTTTGGGGAAAACCGTGGTCATCATAATATTTAAATAGTACTATTCCATTTTTTGCCGGAATTTTATTTGTAAATATTTTTGTAGGAAAAGCAATTTTTAAGTCTTTTTTTATCGGAACAATGTTAAAATCAAAAGATAATTCTTGCCCGGGGAGTGTTAATGTATCGGCATAAAATTCAACAGTATCTTGGTCGTAAAATTTGATTACAAAAGTAATTTGATCCGTATCTTTTTCCAATATTTTAAATCGCATCGGTACGGTTTCTCTTTTCAAAAATTCGACTTTGTCTTCCAATTTGACAATCTTTTTTTCTTGTTGCTTAGTGAGGTAATCAAATCCGTAGTATGCAGCGGCAGCAATTGCTCCGATAATAAGAATTATAATTAATATTTTCCCTTTCATTTTTCTGTTGTTTAAATGTTTAGTGTTTAATGCTTAGCTGTTTGAAATTGTAAATTTTAATTATCAATTATCAATTTTGAATTTTCAATTGCAAACCGTCATAAGCTAAATTAATATGTTTAGGTAAATTCTTAATATCTTCATGTTCAAAACTTAATTTATGGCTGATATGGGTAAAAAATGCCCGTTTCGGTTTTACTTCTTCAATAATCTCAAGTGCTTCTTCCAAATTAAAATGTGAAACATGTTTTTTTCTTCTTAAAGCATTAATTACCAGTGTATCAAGATTTTTCAATTTTTCTTTTTCATGACTGCTAATATAATTCATATCCGTGATGTACGCAAAATTTTTAATGCGATAACCGAAAACCGGAAGTTTCATGTGCATCCCTCTTACAGGAATTATTTCAATATCATCAATATAAAATGCTTTGTTTTTGATATTTATAAAATTCATTCGCGGAATGCCGGGATAGTCTTTACGCTCTTCCACATAAGCAAAATCTCTTGATTTTAAGGCATCGCAGACACGTTTTTCGGCATAAATATCCATCGGTTTTTTCTGAATGTAATTAAAAGCACGCACATCATCCAATCCGCCGATGTGATCTTTATGTTCGTGGGTGAGTAAAATTGCATCTAAATATTTGATTTTTTCACGGAGCATTTGTTGTCTGAAATCCGGGCCGGCATCAATTAAAATATTTTTATTATTCAGATTGATAAGAACCGAACTTCGCAAGCGTTTTTCTTTCGGATTTTGCGATGAACAAACCTCACAATCACATCCTATCATCGGTACTCCTTGCGAAGTTCCTGTTCCGAGAAATGTTATTTTCAATGTTTTTTATTTAATTAATTCAAAATTTTACGCTAAATTATTAATTTTGATGTTCTTTGCAAAGCAATATTATGTTTATGAAAAAAAATATCCTTTTTCTTTTATCATTTTTCTCAGCATTTAACCTTTCAGGTCAGCTCAATATCGGCAGTCAACCTCACAGTTTTAATAAAAACAATCAATTAAAACTCCAAAACGATATTTCGAAAATTTATATACTTCCTAAATTAAATAATGAAAAGTTAAAAGCTGAAGCTGAAAAAAATGATAAAAAAGATAAACCTTGGCAGTTCGGGAAAAACATAAATGTTGATATTGACTTGAAAAAGCATGCGCTTGTTGACAGTTTGTCGGACGGGAAATTATACAGATTAATGATAATTTCTGAAGATGCTTTAACAATAAATTTAAAATTCAGCAAGTTCAAAATTCCCGATAAGGCAACTTTATATATTTATAATGCTGATAAATCGGATATTTTGGGCGGATTTACTTCCTCAAATATGCAAAAAAGCGGAACCTTTGCTACAAGTTTAATAAAAGGTGATAAAATTATTTTAGAATATTTTGAGCCGAATGAAGCCGAAATTTCCGGAGAATTAGCAATCGGACGAGTAACACACGGTTTCAGAGGAGTAGGGGAATACGGAAAAGGTTTCGGTAATTCGGGCGATTGCAATATGAATGTTGCTTGTGATACAATTAATTGGGGAAATGAGATTAAATCAGTTTGTATGTTGGTAAGCGGCGGTTCGGGTTTTTGTTCGGCATCTTTAATTAATAACACGCAAGAAGACGGTACACCCTATATATTAACGGCAAATCATTGTTATGAAGATCCTTCGGATTTAGTTTTTATGTTTAATTGGCAAAGTGCAACTTGTGAAAACCCTGCCGTTTCTCCTTCACATGATGATTTATCCGGTGCGGTTTTACGGGCAAGAGATTACGAATCGGATTTTTGCTTGTTTGAAATGAACGATATTCCGCCATATACTTATAAGGTGTATTATGCCGGATGGAATAATGAAGATGCGCCATCGACAAGTTCCGTTTGCATTCATCATCCGAGTGCGGATATTAAAAAGATTTCTTATGATGATAATGCTTCAGTAACGGATTATTATCTCGGAAGTTCAAGTGACAATCAATCTCACTGGAAAGTTATTTGGGACCGAAATACGACAACCGAAGGCGGTTCATCCGGGTCTCCGTTATTTGACCAAAATCATAAGATAATAGGACAATTACACGGCGGATATGCTTCCTGTTCAAATCTTGATGAGCCGGATTGGTTCGGGAAATTTTCATATTCTTGGGCAACCGGCGAAACACCGGAAACGCGATTGAAAGATTGGTTAGACCCCTTAAATTTGAACGTTACGGAATTTGACGGGTATGATCCTAATTTACCTTTAGAAGATAATGATGCCCAAGTTCTGAAAATAAATGCACCTGAAAATTATTATTTCGGAGAAAATTCATTTACGCCTTCCGTAAAAATAAGAAACAGAGGTAATCAAAATCTGACTTCCGTAAATGTTTCATATCAGATTGATAATAAGGAAATTAATACAAAGATTTGGAACGGAAATTTATCAACGGGAGAAATTATTGATATTAGTTTTGATGAGATTACATTGAGTTTTGCAAAACACGACATAAAAGTTTGGACCGATAAGCCGAACGGTTTACCCGACGGTTATGTGTTTAATGATACTTTACAAACAGATTTTTATGTTTATGATGTTGTCTTTTTCGATGATTTTGAGAATGCAAATATTTGGGAACTTTCCGGTGAATTTCAAATAGGAAGCCCTGAAAATCTTGGTGGCGAAAAAGGATTTCCCGACCCTGAAACTGCCTTTTCCGGAAATTCTGTTCTCGGGACTGATTTAAGCGGTTTAGGGCAACATCCCGGGGATTATGAAAATGAAATTTCATGGGATAAAGAATATGCAATATCGCCGATGATTGATTGCCGAAATTATGAAAATTGTTTGTTGAATTTTAAACGACAATTGGGAATTGATAAATATAAATTCGATAAAGCAGATATTGAGATTTTATCGGATACCGGCGATTGGCAGACCGTTTGGAAAAATACGAATACGGTTATTTCTGATATTGATTGGACAAATCAAACAATTGATATTTCCGGTTTTGCCGACGGCAGAAAAATATTAATTCGGTTTTCTGTTGGTCCCACTGACCATGCTGACCAATACTGCGGTTGGAATATTGATGATTTTATGATTGCCGGAAATGAAATTTCAGATCCCGATATTCGGGAAGCTGATGTTTTTGTATATCCTAATCCGTCAACTGGCTATTTTTATATTGATTTTTTAAATCTTAAAAGCATAACTTTTGCGGATGTGCTTGTGTCTGATTTATCCGGAAAAATCGTTTTTCAAAAACACTTTTCCGAAAATGAAATAAAATTGATTAATAATTCAAGTTTCCGGAAAAATTTGATAAAGATTAATTTAAAAGAAAATAATTCGGGTATTTTTATTGTAAATATAAAGACAAATGATATGAATTATACAAGCAAAATCATATTATTTTCTGAAAAAAAGTAATTTATATTATTTTTATTTGCCGGTTTTATTCTTTTTAGAAGTATTAAAAATCAATGAAATTCCAATTCGATTATATCCGAATATATGTTCGCCTTCTCCCGAATCATGAAATGTCCAACCTGTAACCAGACAATTTTCAATGTCATAGTTCCTGTAAACAGGAGCTCCCATTTCATAAAACAGTGATATTCCTGCATTTTTTGATTTGTTAAAAATATCAACTCCGATATTTATATAAGATAATCCGGAAACATAATCATACCCGTTTCCGTATGTTTTCGTATTATCTTTATTATAAATTCCGTGATAAACGCTGTAATAGCCCCAATAAAAACCAAACCAAGGTTGTAATGTTTTTTTATGTTGAAGATATGCTTTTAATCCTAATCTGAAACCTGTTGTATTTACATTGTAAAAAACATCTTCATCAAAAGGACCTACTTCCCTGCTATTGTAATCAGTTTTTTCAAAAATCCAATCACTTGATGCATGACTGTTTTGATATGCTACAGGTGTTTTTCTTGTATACTTGTTTATGTCAAAATATAATGATAAGTTCTCAAGAAAATGATAATTAATGTTTATGCCGAAAGCTGTTCCGTAATACGGAGTACCGGAAATACTTACGGTGTTTTCTATCGGAATTGCGGGAACGCTTCCGCCCCAGATACCGTTGTGTAATATTAAATCAAAACCTATTGTTGCATGAGTTTTGAATTTATAGTAAAGACTGTCTGTAGTTTGTGATTGCATATATAATGAAGAAAATAACATGAAAACTAAGTATAAACCGGCGTTTTTCATAATCGATAATTTTAGTTAATAAATTAATTGCTAAATTTGTGATGTTTAAAGTTTTTTATTATCTTTAATATCCGGAATAAAAGTTACATTTTTTTTATTTATAATGCAAGTCATTTAAAGTAATTTTTTTGAATATTTAAGGTTTTTAATTTTTCAAATCAATTAAAAATTGAGCTTATAATATTTTGTATTATTAGTTGAAAATAGGCATAAATACTACTTTTGTGAAAAATATTGTGTAAAGTGAATTATGAATAATATTGATAATGAAATAGTTATTTATACAGACGGAAGTTGTCATACACAATTAAAAACAGGTGCTTGGGCTGCAATTATTTTAATTGATGAAAAGGAAGAAATAGTTTTAAAAGATATTGAAATTGATACCACACATAACAGAATGGAATTACTATCCGTTATTAAAGCTTTGGATTATATTAAGGAACATCATTTTGAAAAATATAAAATTACGGTAAAATCAGACAGTCAATATGTTATCGGAATTAAGAACAGAACAGAAAAATTAATATCTTCCGGTTTTATGACTAAAAAAGAAAACCCTGTTCAAAATGTTGACTTGTTGAAACAATTAATTTCGTTAAGCAATTCATTAAATGTTGAATTTATAAAAGTAAAAGCCCATCAAAAAAAGACAAATATCCGAAACTATAATCGCATTGTTGATAAAATTTCACGAAAATTGGTTCGTGATTATGTAAAAAAGAAATTATAGTATTTAAATAATAAAAAAAAATCGTGAACAATAAAGGAAAGATATATTTAATTCCGACAACTTTGGGAGAAAGTGAACCGGGTTCGGTGATACCGGCAAATGTCGTTGATATTATTGAAAGGTTGCAATATTTTATTGTTGAGAATATTCGTACGGCAAGACGGTATATTCGTAAAGTTTCGCTAAACAAAAATATTGATGAGATTACTTTTTTTGAATTGAATAAACATACAGATATTAAGGATGTTGCATCATATTTAAATCCGTGTATATCCGGAAATTCGATCGGTGTTATCTCGGAAGCGGGAAATCCCGGCATAGCAGATCCGGGTGCAAATATTGTGAAAATTGCTCATCAAAAAAAAATTGATGTGATACCTTTGGTCGGACCTTCTTCCATTTTATTGGCATTAATTTCTTCCGGAATGAACGGACAAAATTTTGCTTTCAACGGCTATTTACCGATAAAAGATAATGAACGTATCAAAAAAATTCAATATCTGGAAAAGAAAAGTAAATCGGAAAATCAATCACAGATTTTTATGGAAACCCCTTTTCGAAATATGAAAATGTTGGAAGCTGTATTGCAAACCTGCAGAAATAATACACTTTTGTGCATTGCAACAGATATTACTTTACAAAGTGAATTTATAAAAACCAAAACCATTGCGGAATGGAAAAAACAAAAACCGCAACTGAATAAACGGCCGACGGTTTTTGTTTTGCAAGCGTAATTATTTTTCCCCGTAAGCTAAAAAAATCGGATATTTTTTTTCGGGTTTTTTAACTTCAAAAACGGTTTCAACGGAAATATTTTTAAACCCTGCCTTTTTCATCTTTTCTGCAAATTTATTTTTATCAAAACCAAGATGTTTAATACTTTCATCAGGATTAGAATGAAAACTGCCGTCTTCGGTTTCCAAATCACCGATACAAATTTTACCGCCGGATTTCAGTGATTTACGGATTTTTTTCAGAAAATTTTCGATATTTTCTATATGATGAAAAGTCATACTTGAAACAGCGAGGTCATATCTGTTTTCCGATAAATTGTCTTTGTCGGCATCAAAAAGCAAAAAGTCAATATTATCAACATGTGTTTTTTCAGCTTTTTCTTTCAATATTTGCAACATTCCTTCGGAATTATCAATACCGGTAATTTTTTTGACTTTCGTTATGAAGTGCATCAGCAAAAGTCCTGTGCCCGTGCCGATATCCAATACGTGCATCGTTTTATTCAGTTTGACTTTTTTTTCAATTGCATTGAAAATTTTTTCGGCTTGCAAAAGTCTTCGCGGATGCGCATCCCAATTTTTTGCTGTTTCGTTAAATCGACTCATAGTTTTTTTTTAAAATAAATTAAAAGAACAAAGTATCTGTATTTGTTTTAAATTATTGTGAACATCTACTATTGAGTTTGTTGTTTACATAAAGGAATTTTACTCCATCATTTTTCCTGCAATGTTTACCAAAAGGTTTCTCGGAGTTAAGCGCGTTGAAAAAGCCATAATTTTATTTTTGATACCGTGAACGGCAGAAATCTTTCCGTTTTTCATTGTTGAATAAATAAATTCTCCTAAATCTCTTGAAGTCGGAGCTTTTGAAAAGAAGTTTTCGTTATCAAATCCGGCTGTTTTTGCAAATTCGGATTTTGTAGCTCCGGGATTTATGACAGTAACATTCACATTATCTTTTTTTAATTCTTGTGCAATTGCTTCCGAAAAATGTAAGACATAAGCTTTGCTTGCTGCATAACACGCCATGCCGGGAATACCTTGAAAAGCAGCTGTGGATGCAATGTTGATAATATGTCCGGATTGTGCTTTTACCATATCCTGCACAAAAAGTTTTGTTAACTTTGTTAAAGTTACCATGTTAAGAATTAACATATTTTCTTCTTTGTTGATATCTGTATCCTTAAAAAGACCGTTAATTCCGAAACCGGCATTATTTATTAAAATATCAACCGGAAGGTTTGCTTCTTTAACTTTATTATAAAGTTGTTCCGCACTGTCGGTTTTTGACAAATCAATATCAAAAATATCAACTTTAACTTTGTGTTTTTCTTCAACTTCTTTTTTAATTGCTTCAAGATTTTCCTTTCTTCTGGCAACTAATATTAAGTTGTAATTGTTTTCTGCATATACAAATGCAGTTTCTTTTCCTATTCCGCTTGATGCGCCTGTTATTAATACTGTTTTCATTTTCGGATTTCTGTTAATAATTAAGATGTTTTTTTAAAAATATTTAATTATGATGATTAACTTAAAGCATTCAAACACATATCAACCATATTTTCAATATCGGAAGCACTGATTAATTTGTTTGATATAATTCCCTTTCGTCTCATTTCCAACATTTTTACCGGCAATCCGAATGTAATAGTAAGAACATCCTCAACATTTCTTTTATTACTTATCTCACCGGTTTGAATGCCTTTGTCCCAAAGTTTTTGTCCGATTTTTATAAAATTGTCTTTAACATCTTCCGGAAATTCAAAATTATGGTCATGATCCATAATAAATATAAATGCTGTTACTTCAGGAGTATGTTTTCCGGTTTCAGCTAAAAAGGCGAAACTTTTTTTAAGAATATCCGAAATTTTATTTTCACTTTCAATTAATTCAAAAATTAAATTGTGAAAATGTCCCATATTTTCTTTGAATAAATCTTTTATTAATTCAATTTTATTTGCATAATGTCTGTACAAATATCCGTCAGAAACTCCGGCTTTTTTGGCGATTAGTGAAATGGTTGCTCCGTGATAACCCTTTTCGACAATCGTTTTTAATGCTGCTGATTTGACTTCTTCTAATTTAACTAAATCTGTTTCTCTCATATTGTAAATGAATATTCATTCACAAAAGTAGAGATATTATTATTAATAAAAAAAATTATATTTGCATATAATTAATTTATCATTTATTTTATAAATTTAAATATCTAAATATGAGTAAATTAAATAAAACTTTCGGTTTAGTATCAATTTTAATTATTTCTGTACTTTTATTGAGCAATTGCAATAATTCATTATTCGGTATAAAAGGTTCGGGTGATACGATTACAAAAGATATTAATTTACAGGAATTTACAAAAATTGATATGGCAATTGATGCAGATGTTGTTTTAAGTAAAGGCGATGTTCAAAAAGTTGAAATTGAAGGACAAGAGAACATTATTGATAATATCAAAACCAAAATAAAATCCGGAGAATGGAAAATTGATTTTAATAAAAACGTTCGAACGCATAAAGAATTGACCGTTTATATTACAATTCCGACTTTTGAGAGTGTTGTTCTTTCGGGTTCGGGAAATATATATTCAGATGATACATTTGATGTGAATAATTTAAATTTAAAAATTCCCGGAAGCGGTGATATCGATTTACTTATTAATTCTGAAAACACAGATATTTCAATTTCCGGTTCTGGAAATATCTATCTGGAAGGCGGAACAATTGATCAAACAATCTCTGTTTCCGGGTCGGGAAATTACGATGCATTTAAATTTTTCAGTAAAAAATCTGAAATAGATATCTCAGGATCAGGAGATTGCAACGTTTATGCACAAGATAATTTATTTGTTACCATAAGCGGAAGCGGAAATGTTTATTATAAAGGAAATCCTTCAGTAAACTCAATGATTACCGGATCGGGCAAAGTCATTAATTCAAATTAAATTTTAAATTGTGAAAATTCTTATTGTTTGCACCGGTAATTCATGTCGAAGTCAAATGGCAGAAGGAATTTTAAAATCATTTGATAAAAATTTGCAAGTTTTTTCTGCAGGAATAAAACCGGAGAAAGAAATCAGTCATTTTGCCGTAAAAGTAATGCCGGAAATAGGAATTGATATAAGTAAAAATTATCCGAAAAATATCAAACTTTTTAAAAATGAATATTTTGATTATTTAATTACACTTTCTGAAAATGCAAAGAAAAAATGCGGAGATTTGAATGTTAAAAATGAAATACATTTTGAAGTTAAAGATCCGTTTGAAGCAAGAGGAACTAATGAAGAAATTATGTCGGAATACAGAAAAGTAAGAGATGAAATTTCGAATTTATTAAAAAAATTTTCATATAATTTGTAAAATGTTTCATAAAATAAACCCATATTCATACATTCTGTTTTTAGCATTTTTTATAATATTATTAACCCCTGCATTGTTTACTGACGGCATGTTTATGGACGGGACTATTTATGCCGTAATATCAAGAAATTTAGCTGAAGGTAACGGTTCATTTTGGCATCTCCGGTTTTCCGATACTTTATTTTCTGAATTTAATGAACATCCGCCGCTGGCTTTAGCAATTGAATCTTTATTCTTTAAAATTTCCGGAGATACTATTTATGCTGAGCGTATTTACTCACTGTTTACGGGTATTGTAAGCGGTTTCCTAATTATTCAAATAATAAATAACTTTACAAATAAAAAAGCACTTTCTTCAATATCTTTATTTGTTTGGCTTTCATTTCCGTTAACAATTTGGACCTTTGCAAATAATATGCTTGAAAATACAATGACTGTATTTATTTTATTATCTGCATTTTTTGTGATAAAAAGTTTTAAGCAGAATAGAATACTATTCCTTTTCATATCAGGAATATTTTTATTTGCTGCTTTTATGAGTAAAGGATTTCCCGCATTATTTATTTGGGGAGTCGTTTTCTTTTATTGGCTGATTTACAAAAAAATATCTTTTAAAAGGGCATTTATTGATACTTTTATATTGGTATTTTTTACAATCTTTCCTTTAATTTTATTTATTCTGTTTTCTGACGAAGCAAAGGATAGTTTATTTCAATATTTTCATAAACAAGTTATAGGGAGTTTAGAAAATGTAAAAACTGTAAACAGCAGACTTTTTATTGTAGGCAGAATGTTAAATGAAATGATCATATCAGTAATTTCTTTAATGATATTTTTTGTTATTGCAAAAATTAAAAAAGTAAAAATTAAGTTTGAGAATAATAATTTAAAAACCGGCCTTTTTTTCTTTTTTATTGCACTTTCAGGTATATTACCAATAATGGTCAGTATGAAACAAAGAAGTTTTTATATTGTTCCGGCATTACCTTTTTTAGCAATTTCTGTCAGCTTTTTCTTTATAAATATAATTGAAACTTTTCCGGCTTTTGTTTCTTTCTTTAAGAAAAGATTTTTTATCCCTTTATCATATGGCTTGTTAGTTGTAAGTATAATTATGATTTTTATATTTGCCGGAAAACAAGGAAGAGATATTGATAAAATTTCAGATATTTATAAAATGACCAAGCTTATTCCCGAAAAAGAAGAAATATCAATTTCGGATGAACTTTTTAACGATTGGTCGTTATATGCATACATGCAAAGATACGGTAAATACAGTTTGTCAAGAAAAAAAGATAC
>JAOZQB010000280.1 GCA_029932445.1 Bacteroidales bacterium
CACTGAAAGTTAATGCCACATGATAAGGTTTGCTGTATCCGTCAGCATTGTATTTCGGACTGAGTTTTGCATATTGATGAGCAATAAAAAAAAACGGTGAATACAGCATTGATAAACCGCAGGAAGTTAAAATAGCATGTTTCCCCGTCGGAGTTTCTATCGGCCATATCCATTTCCCGAAATCAACATCTTTATTGGTATAAATGAAATCTAATGATAAATCGTGATAGATAAAAGTTGCCGGAAGGTAGGCATAATACGATTTTATATCCCAAACAATCACGCCTTCATCATTGCTGTATTTGTGATGATTAAAGTTGATAAAAGGGATTGTTAAAATAAAAAGGAGAATGATGTATTTGCTCGGACTGATTTTTTTTAAATTCACGGTTATAAACTTTTAATTAGTACCGCAAAGATAAAAAAATGAACTTGTCCGTAGGAATAATGATTTGTTTTTTGAATTTGATATCTGTTTTATGAAATAATCAAATTCTGATTATTCCGGAATCCACACAGTAAATTAAATCGGAAATTTAATTAAATATGTTTTTACTTCTTTTTAAAAGGTGCTTAAATATTAATTTGTAATTTTTCAACATAAAAATTATTAATGCAAAGGGAAACATCCATACAACTCTGGCTTGAAATCTGGAACAAGGTGAATTTATACCGGCAGTGGAAAACGCATTTATAATAATTGCTCCTAATATAAATACAACAAAAGTATATGACTCATTATTTTTGATATATTTTTTTCCTGAAGTGAAAATATAAATAAAGAATAATAATGAAAGAATCAAAATTATTGTTTGTATTGTATTAATAATTTTAAAAGATAAATTTACACCATTCCATTTATTTTGTTTGCTGTTCAGATAGTTGTTTAATTCATTTCGGAACCTCCAATGAATTTGACCGTACGGGGCACTTCCTTTATTGTATGGTGTCAGTCCTTGTCCGACATCATTTCTTGTCAGTTGAATAAACCCGTATGTTATTGATTTGTATATATTCATAAAAAGATATTCCGGATTTTTTATGACTGCTTTTATTATTTTGTTATATTCTTCATTACTGTTTTCCCAACCTCCCGTATTTTTTAATGTATTCCCTGACCATAAAAAACTTGCCAAATCTGTAGGTAAAGAATCTTTGTATCGGCACAATTTTAAATCTTTAAATTCCTTGTCATTACAATGTTCAGTTAAAAATTTTTCTAAAATACCTGTATCAACTAAATGAGCTGTCAGAAATACATGGGATGATTTTGAAAGTATAAATTTCTGTTCTGTTATGTAATTAATTCCGGGTATTATAAACCAACTTATGAATATAACCATAAATACAAGACTGATCTTTTTAAACGATATTTGTTTAAGGTATTTCGATGATAACAGTTTAGCAACGGTAATGAAGAGGATTATAAAAGTAGATAATATCAAGTGTGAGAAATGAACAGTTATTGAAATTATCAGTATTAAAAATAAAAAGAGATTGTCTGTAAAGCTTAAATTTTTGTCAAAAATTAGAATATATAAAGATAAAACAAGCAGCGGAGCAAAGAAATCAGGCATTATTTGATTTGTGTACCATGCAATACCGCTGAAGAATGTTAAAAACAATATGACAGATAAAAAAATAAAATTAAAATTTTTACTGCTTATTCTTAATGTCTTAAGTGTTTTAAAAATTATGAATGATGTTATCAAATTTTGAAAAATTATTACAAACCACAATGAATATTTTAAGCTGATAAATTTTATAAGGTAGCCGTATGTAACAGGTCTGTCTTTGGGTATAAAGGAATCAAAACCACTGTAGATATATGTTCCTGTATCTGAGTAAACTAAAGGATATCCGTTAAATAACCCTATGCTTAACAGTATCAAAGCACCTAAACTTATTAACAGTATTTTATTTAAACTTTTCATTTTAAATAATTTTATTTTTTCTCTTTCAGTACAAAGATATAATTTATCGTCAGAGTAATTATTGTTAAGTTCATTTGTTATAAAGTTAAACTTTATTCTTTATTTCAGTTTGAAAGATACCAAATTTTTAAACTGTCAAGATAAAATTTTGAATTTTCTTCATTGTTAATGTATATTTTCAAAGTATCTGTGTTTTTATAATTTTCAGGTAATTTACAGTCTAAAAATAATTTACAGGGTTTACCCGAAATTGTGCTGTAATTAGTATTAATTTCTGTTTTTTTATTATTCACTTTACATTCTAAAACGGCTTGTGTCTCGGCTTCAGGATATGTTATTATAGCTTCGAGTGAAATTTTTGAGATGCTTTTTGATTTTGCCTCAGAAAGAGTTTCTTGAAAAATAATTTTATTAAAAGATTTTGAATTGTTATTGTTAAAAAGCTTTAATGAACTTGAATCAGAAGTTAATTTAATTCTTTTTTTGTATTTAAAATTTCTGATTTTATAAATGTCATTTATTTTTAAATTCGGTTTATATTCTTTAATAATTTGACCTGTTGAGATTTTGTTTGCAATTTCTTTTGAAAGACGCACAGCACTTTCTTTTTCAAGATGACTTCCGTCAAATGAAAAATATTGATTTTCAATATTAATCCAATATCCGCCGGCATTTATGAACCCTTTCAAAAATTCGGTTTTATTAAAACCGCTTAACAGTTTTTCAATTTCATTCATATTTGCTGATGAAGGTACAAAAAAGCCATAAATTGTAATATCTTCCGATTTCCATTTTTTAATTTGTTTGTATAAATCTCGGATGATATAATTTTCGGTTTTCATTTTTGTAAATTTTTCTTTTTGACTTTTGAGGAATCTGTACGGAATGGGAGTATCATACCTTGAAGCGATCCATCCTTCATCAATATGAAATTCTTGTCTGTAATCGTTAGAGGGCTTATTACGTAATTTTTTTCTGATACGATAAGGTGTTGTGGGAGCAAAAAATAATTTAACGGGAAATAAATATTCATATTCCAAAACTTCTTCTTTCTTTCTGTTAAGTAGTCTTTTTATATGACCGTTATTTGCTGCACGTTTGGTTAAAGATGCAGGCGTTATTCCGAGAATTATTGTTTTATTCGGGCTGCTGTCGTTTAAATGTTTATCAATCAAATCAAATAAAAGTTTGCTGTGGCCTCCGGATGAAAATCCCAAATTTAAAGGACTTAAGTGTAATTTTTCACC
>JAOZQB010000080.1 GCA_029932445.1 Bacteroidales bacterium
ATACTTCCGCCTATTACGGTTCCGGCACCGGCAAGTAATCCTTTTTTAAGAAAATTACGACGTGATGTTGATTTTTGATCACTGTTTTTCTCAGGATTTTTTCTGCTTTTCATATGTTTTATTTTTATAAAAAGATATAAATATATTTTTTATTAAATCCCAAAAGTAAAAAAAATGATAAAAATATCTTTAGTTTTTCCCTTTAGAATGATTATAAATTATCTTATCTTTGTATATTTTAAACAAATATTTTAGTTTCGATAGTTTGTTTGAATTTTGTATAGTGTCAATAATGTTAGTTATTCAGGAGTAATTTTAGTTGTGATTTAAAATTTAGTTAAATGTTTAAATACGGAATTTTCATTGGTGTATTATTGGTTTTCGGATGTAATAACGAAAATAAAATCAGAAAAAGAGACATTTTGAAAAACAAACAATTTGTTTCGATTTTAATTGATATTCATAAAGCAGACGGTATCATTCAATTTAAAAATTTACAAGCAAAAAATAAAGCAACGGATTCCGTTAGTTTGTATAACTTTGTTTTGAAGAAACATCATATATCAAGAGAAAAATTCAAAAAAACAGTTGATTATTATGCCGTTCATAATGAAGATTATTTAATAATTTACGATTCGGTACAATCGTTTTTTAATAAAAAAGAAAAAAACTTGCAAATTGCTGCTGATAAAGACAGGCAAGAAGAAATCAGACAAGAAAAATTAAAAGATACAACGGAGTTATGGAATTTAAAAAAAGAATGGAATTTACCTGAAGACGGTAAAAAAAATCCGATTCCTTTTAAAATAATTATTCAAAAACAGGGGAAATATATTTTAAAAGCTCGAATAAGAATATTTCAGGATGACCGTTCCGTAAATCAAAGAATGACTATTATTGCAAATTATTTTGACGGAACAAAAGATGTAAATTCTAACGGAACAATGGTGAAAGACGGGAAATTCGGAGGATATGATGTCAGTGTAACAACAAATCCGAAAAAAAAATTAAAGTATATTTCCGGATGGTTATTTGATCACAGCGAAGGAACTACAAATAAACATGCACAAATTAAAAGTATTTCATTAAAGCGAATAAATAATAAAATTATTATAAAATGACAAGAAAAACAAAAGGTATTATAGCAATTCTCACCGGCGGCGGAGATGTTCCCGGATTAAATCCTGCAATCAGAGCAATCACAATTCGTGCCATCAGAGAAGGTTATAAAGTTATAGGATTGAGACGCGGATGGGCAGGTATTGTAGAAATGGTTCAAGATAAAAAAATTGATAACAGCAATAATTTCTTAGAATTAACGGAAGATATTGTTAATAAATCAGGGCGAACAGGCGGTACTTTTTTGCACAGTTCGAGAACAAAACCAAGTCATTTACCTAAATCGAATGTGCCGGAACATTTAAAATCAAAATATACCGATGAAATTAATGACTTAACGGAAGTTGTATTGGATAATCTGGCTTGGCTCGGTATTGATTATTTAATTCCTATCGGAGGTGATGACACCTTGAGTTATGCGGTTCGTTTATATAAAGAAGGATTTAAGGTTGTTGCAATGCCTAAAACGATGGATAATGATGTTCCCGGAACAGATTATTGTATTGGTTTCAGTACATGCGTAACCAGAACAATAAATATGACTAATACTTTGCGAACCTCGGCCGGTTCTCACGAACGATTGCTGGTTCTTGAAGTTTTCGGAAGATATGCCGGTTTTACGGCTATGATACCGACAATGGCAGGAGCTGCAAACAGATGTGTGATACCCGAGCATAAATTTGAAATTGAAAATTTAACGGAATTACTTGTCTCTGACAGATATAAAAATCCAAGTAATTATTCGGTGGTTTTAGTTTCTGAAGGTGCCATGTTTAAAGGTGGTGAAATGATTTTTAAAGATGCCGAAAAAGATCAATTCGGTCATGCGAAACTAGGCGGAATAGGTGAATTGGTTTCTTCTAAACTAAAAGAACTTTCTCCGAAATTTAATAAGGGAAAACGCATAAATGTTATTAATCAAAAACTCGGCTACCTTGTTCGCGGAGGAGATCCGGATGCGATTGATTCAATTGTACCGATGGCATACGGAAATTTAGCTTTGGATTTAATTCTCAAAGGTGTACACGGAAGATTGGTTGTATTAAAAAACGGAAGATATGACAATGTTCCGATTGATGTTGTAACCAGTAAATCAAAAGTAATTAATATTGAAAAATTTTATAATACGGAACGATTGAGACCTTACTATAAGAGTTTTGAGATGAATCCTTTATTTATTATGACAAGTGACTAAATGATGACAAAAATTAAAAAAATAGCAGTTTTTACTTCCGGCGGAGATTCCCCCGGAATGAATTCGGCAATAAGAGCCGTTGTAAGAACCGCCCTGGCCCATAATTTGGAAGTAATGGGTATTAACAGAGGATATCAAGGAATGATAGAAAATGATTTTGTGAAAATGAAATCCAAATCTGTCAGAAATATAATTCAAAGGGGCGGAACGATTTTACGAACGGCAAGAAGTGAAGAGTTCAAAACGCCTGCAGGCAGAAAAAAAGCGTATACTAATTTAAAAAAACACGGTATTAATGCTGCTGTTGTTATCGGCGGTGACGGTAGTTTTAAAGGTGCCGGAATTTTTTCTCAGGAATACGATATACCTTTTGTAGGAATGCCGGGTACGATTGATAACGATATGTTCGGAACAGATTACACAATCGGTTTCGACACAGCACTTAATACAGTTACCGAAGCCATTGATAAAATTAAAGATACGGCATTTTCACACGACAGAACGTTTTTTATTGAAGTGATGGGACGCGATGCCGGTTTTATCGCCCTTAAAGCAGGAATTGCAACAGGTGCCGAAATGGTGTTGATTCCGGAAGTTGAAGGGCAAGAAGAAAAATTGGAGGAATTGTTAAAATCTTCTGAAAAAAACTCTAACATAATTATTGTTGCCGAAGGCAATAATATAGGCGGTGCAAGTGAAGTTGCCAAAAAATTCGGTACAAAATATAAAAGTCACGGAATTCGAGTAAACATTCTGGGACACATGCAAAGAGGCGGATCACCGTCAGCATTTGATCGTTATCTTGCCAGTCGGCTCGGTGTTGCAGCAGTTGATGCTTTAATCGATAATCAAAGAAGTGTCATGGTCGGTTATTCGAACCATGAAGTCGTTCTTGTTCCTTTTAATAAAACCATAAAAGGGAAACGCGATGTCGGGGAGGAATTACTGCGCGTTAACGAAATTCTTTCAAAATAAATAACTATGTTTAATGATACAATAACAGCAATTGCGACATCGCCCGGCAGCGGAGCAATTGCCGTTATTCGTTTGTCGGGTAAGGAATCTTTCAATATTGTTAAAAAGATTTTTATACCAAAAAAAGGCACCTTAGAATTTAAAGCTTACACCATTCGTTTCGGAACGATTAGCTCTGATAATCAAATTGTTGATGAGGTACTGATTAGTATTTTCAAAGCTCCGAACTCATATACCGGTGAAGATTCCGTTGAAATTTCTTGTCACGGGTCTCTTTTTATTCAGCAAAAAATATTGAATTTGTTGATAAAAACCGGTGCTCGTTTGGCACATCCGGGTGAGTTTACTCAGAGGGCTTATTTGAACGGAAAAATGGATTTGTCACAAGCCGAAGCTGTTGCTGATTTAATTGCTTCCGAATCGGCATCGGCACACAAAGTTGCGATGCAACAAATGCGCGGCGGATTTTCTTCCGAATTGCAAGATCTCAGAAGTCGGCTTCTTTCTTTTATCAGCTTAATTGAACTTGAATTGGATTTCAGCGAAGAAGATGTTGAATTTGCTGACAGAAATGCATTAAAAGACTTAATTCGTTCTATTCAAAAGCATATTTCAAAATTGATAAATTCTTTTGAACTGGGTCATGTTATAAAAAACGGAATTCCGGTTGCCATTGTCGGGGAACCTAATGTAGGAAAATCAACTTTATTGAATGTCCTTCTTAACGAAGATAAAGCAATTGTTTCCGATATTGCGGGAACAACTCGTGATGCCGTTGAAGATATTATTTCGATAAACGGAATTTTATTTCGACTTATTGATACCGCAGGCATTCGACATACGAATGATATTGTGGAATCCCTTGGGATAGAGCGCACAATGGATAAAATTAAAAAATCGGATATTGTTTTGCTTTTAATTAATGCCGGAGACCCTGATTCAAAACAAAAAATTTCAGAAATAAGAGAAAAAGCAAAAGAGAAACACTTGATTGTTTTAATTAATAAAATTGATAAAGTTAAAAATGATGTCGTTGACGAGTTTTTGGATAATGAAAAAATTCAACACATTAAAATTTCCGCTAAATACAAAATCAATATAGATAAATTGAATCAATTGCTGATTGATACCGTTAATTATACTTCTTTAAATAAAAATGATACAATACTTACTAACAGCAGGCATGTTGAAGCATTGCAAAATGCTTACGAAGCATCTTTAAGAGTCTCCCAAGGACTTGAAACCGGAATTACTTCTGATTTTCTTGCTCAAGATATTCGTGAAATATTGCAATATATCGGAGAAATTACAGGCGAATTTACTGTTAATGAGGTACTTGGGAATATATTTGCGAATTTTTGTATCGGAAAGTAAATCTATTTTCTGCAACATTTTATAATACTATATCTTTTTTAACTTTGTTTTTTATTCACTTAAAATTAATAAATTATGAAAAAGTTTTTATTTACATTTTTGGCAATTGCTTTCAGCTAGGTAATTTTTGCACAAAAAGATTCTGTAATTATTAAAAAAGAACGGATTATTATAAAAAATAAAAATACCGAATCTTATCTCCCGCAAGCCGGTGATTTTGCTATCGGTATCGATGCCAGTCCGTTTATTAATTTAGTCGGTAATATTCTCAGAATTAATGATTTTAACGGTCCTTTTATTGATCCTTCTGCATTTAATTTTGTTGACGGAACAAGTATTTACGGTAAATATTTTTTAACGGATAAAACAGCTGTTCGTGCAAAATTAAGTATGAATATGTCAACACAAACCTTAAATAATTTAATTGATGATGATTCGAATACAACGGATCCGAATGCAAAGGTTACGGATACTTGGAAAAATTCGCAAAACGGCTTGGGTTTGGGATATGAATTTAGAAAAGGAAAAAATCGCTTGCAAGCTTTTTACGGCGGTGAAGTTAATTTAAATTTCGGCGGCGGTTCAAAAGATGAATATACATACGGAAATTCAATGGATAATAACGATTCGATTCCTACAACAACCGTCAGTTTTACATGCAATTTTGCAATGCCTGTTGATTACAGAGTAACCGATCAAAAAACAGCCGGCGGTTTCGGTTTCGGATTAAGAGGTTTTGTCGGTGTGGAATATTTTATTTTTCCTAAAATTTCTCTCGGCGGCGAATTCGGTTTAGGTTTTATGTATAATAAAGTCGGGGAAGGCGAAATAAATTCAGAATCCCGGGATTATGTGAATCACCGAAGAGATACAAATAAGACACTGATAGGCGGATCGAGTAATTTTAATTTTTCCAATGATAATTTAGGCGGAAACATTTTTATTCTGATTCATATATAAGAATTAAATCATATATATTATTAAAAACGTCATTCCGGTTCATTTCGGAATGACGTTTTTGTAATTTTCGGAATAAATCTTTTAGTAAGCTGCTGCTTGTCCGTCTTTTCGGGATTCGGATGCTCCGAAATATATTTTTCGTTTTGCATCATACATAATGGCTTGATAGCCGCCGTAAATACCTTTCTCATAAACGATTTTATGTCCCATAGACATCAGTTTTCTGATTGTTGCATAAAGAAATCCGCTTTCTAAACTGATTTCTCCCGTTCCGTTTACATGTTCGCCTGTCGGAGAACTTGATCCGCTGTGAGAAATTCTCGGAGCATCGCCGGCTTCTTGCAAATTCATTCCGTAATCAATTAAATTCATTATAATTTGAACATGTCCCATAGGTTGAAAATCACCGCCCATGACTCCGAAACTTACCCAAGGTTTTCCGTCTTTTGTTATAAATGCCGGAATAATCGTGTGAAACGGTCTTTTATGCGGTTCAAATTTATTAGCATCTTCTTCATTTAAGCTGAAAAGTTCTCCTCTGTCCTGAAGCATAAATCCTAAACCCGGAGGCACCATTCCGGAACCCATTCCGCGATAATTACTTTGAATAAGAGAAACCATATTTCCGTCTTTATCTGCTGTTGTTAAATAAACCGTTTCTCCGTTTGTAATATTTCCGTACTTATATTTTCTCGCGCGTTTATCATCAATCAATTCTTTGCGTTTTTTTGCATATTCTTTTGAAATTAATGCTTCCACGGGAACATCAGCAAATCTCGGATCGGTATAATAATGTGCCCGATCTTCAAACGCTAATTTTTTAGCTTCGATAAAATAGTGAATACGTTCGGCACTTTCAAAAGGAATCGTTGAAAAATCATAGTGTTCCAAAATATTCAGCATTTCCAAAGCCGTAATTCCTTGTCCGTTAGGCGGAAGTTCCCAAACATCATAACCGCGATAATTTACCGATACCGGATTCACCCATTCTGCTTCAAAATTTGCCATATCATCAGCGGATAAAAAGCCGCCTTGTTCTTGAATAAAATCACAGATAATTTTTGCAATTTCACCTTTATAAAATGCATCACGTCCTTTTTTTGCCAAAATTTTATATGTTTCGGCTAATTTCTTATTATTAAAGATATCGCCCTTTGCAGGTGCATGTTTTCCGTCTGTCGTATATGTTTCAAGTACATTTGGGTATTTTGATGCCAAAAAAGGAACCGAACGTTGCATGTAGTATGCAATTAGTTCTGAAACAGGAAATCCTTTTTCTGCATAGTCAACGGCGGGTGCCAAGAGATCTTTCATCGGCAGTTTCCCGAATTTTTCATGCAATTTAAACCATCCGTCAACACAACCCGGAACTGTAACGGGCAAAGGTCCGAAAGCCGGTATTTTTTTATATCCTTGTTTCTTAAAATAGTCTAAACTTAATTTCCCGGGGGAATAACCGCTGGCATTTATCCCGTATAGTTTCTGTGTCTTTGCATCCCAAACAATTGCAAACAAATCACCGCCGATACCCGAACCCGTCGGTTCCATTAATCCCAATGCGGCATCAACAGCTATTGCGGCATCTACGGCACTTCCTCCGTCTTTTAAAATTTGCAGTCCGATTTGAGTAGCCAATGGTTGGCTGCTTGCAACCATCCCGTTTTGTCCGATAACTTCCGAACGTGTTGCAAAGGATTTTCCCGTTATTCGATCTTGTGCATTTAAACTGACGCCGAACATCGTGATTAAAGTTATGAGAAAAGTAATTTTCATTTTATTGAATTTTAGTAAACCAACAAATATACGAAAATCCTTTTAAGGAATAATTACAAACATTCCTCTTTTATATTAAATTTGCATTTCTTAAATTTATTTCAATGCATACGGAACATAATAAAATTATTGCTCAGCAATTAAACATTGCAGTTAAACAAGTTGAAAACACGGTTATTTTACTTAATGAAGGTGCAACTGTTCCCTTTATCAGCCGCTACAGAAAAGAAATGACCGGTACTTTGGATGAAGTTCAAATTTCCGACATAAAAAATCTTTCCGAAAAACTGGAAGAACTTGAAAAAAGACGTGAAAGTATTCTTCAGACAATCGAAAAACAAGGAAAACTGACCGATGATTTAAAAGTGAAAATTAATGCAACATACGATTTGTCGGAATTGGAAGATTTGTATTTGCCGTATAAACAAAAGAAAAAAACACGTGCCGTAAAAGCCAAAGAAAAAGGTTTGGAACCACTTGCAAAACTTCTTTTTAAACAAAACATCGAAGACCTTGAAAGTGAAGCTGAAAAATATTTAAACGATGAAGTTGAAACCGTTGAAGATGCTCTTCAAGGGGCAAAAGATATTATAGCAGAACAAATTAACGAAGATAAACAGGCCCGTGATGCCGTTCGCCGAGAATTTAAATATTCTGCAAAAGTATATTCCGGTTTGGTGAAATCTAAAAAAGAAGAAGCTTTGAAATATGAAAATTATTTCGAGTTTAACGAAGCATTAAACAAAATACCGTCACATCGCTTGTTGGCGGTTTTCAGAGGTGCAAACGAGGGATTTTTGAGAGTTAAAATTCAACCCGATGAAAACAAAGCATTGGAGAAGTTGGATCGAATTTTCCTGAAAGGTGATACAAATGCAACGGCATTGGTGCAAGATGCTGTTGATGATGCCTATAAACGATTGCTTTTGCCTTCCATTGAAAATGAATTTACTAAAGCAGCAAAGGAAAAAGCTGATGCCGAAGCTATAAAAGTTTTTACGGATAATTTACGTCAACTTCTGCTTGCACCACCCTTAGGTGAAATGCGTATTTTGGCGCTTGATCCCGGTTTCCGAACCGGTTGTAAGGTTGTTTGTTTGGACGAACACGGTAATTTATTGCATAATGAAACCATTTATCCGCATCCGCCTCAAAAAGAAACATTTCAAGCAGGAAAAAAAGTTGCTTCTTTAGTCAGCACTTATAAAATTGATGCAATAGCAATCGGAAACGGAACTGCAAGTCGCGAAACCGAAGATTTTGTCAGAAATAAAGTACGTTTTGACAGAGATGTGAAAGTGTTTGTGGTGAGTGAAGACGGCGCATCGGTTTATTCGGCATCAAAAGTTGCCCGAGAAGAATTTCCTGATTACGATGTTACCGTAAGAGGTTCTGTATCCATAGGAAGACGCTTGGCGGATCCGCTTGCCGAATTGGTAAAAATTGATCCGAAATCAATCGGTGTCGGACAATATCAGCACGATGTCAATCAAAAAGAACTTCAAAAAAGTTTGGATATGGTTGTGGAAAGTTGCGTAAATGCCGTTGGTGCGGATTTAAATACGGCAAGCAAGCATTTACTGATTTATGTTTCCGGTTTGGGCGAACAAATTGCTCAAAATGTTGTGGATTATCGAACCGAAAACGGATCGTTTAAATCGCGTAAGGAACTTAAAAAAGTAAAACGGCTCGGCGATAAAGCATTTGAACAATGTGCCGGTTTTTTAAGAATACGGAATGCGGCAAATCCGCTTGATAATACGGCTGTTCATCCGGAAAGTTATCACATTGTTGAAAAAATGGCAAAGGATAATAAGGTAACACTTCAAGAGTTTATCAAATCGCCTGAAATAAGAAAAGACATTAATTTAAAAGATTACACGAGTCAAACCGTGGGACTTCCGACATTAACCGATATTATGAAAGAGCTTGAAAAACCCGGAAGAGACCCGCGTCAGCAAGCAAAGGTTTTTGAATTTTCGAAAGATGTGTTTAGCGTTGATGATTTAAAAATCGGCATGGTACTTCCCGGGATTGTTACAAACATTACAAATTTCGGTGCGTTTGTGGATGTCGGTATCAAACAAGACGGCTTGGTTCATATTTCAAATATCAAAAATGAGTTTATCAAAAATCCGGCAGATGTTCTGAAACTGCATCAACATGTAAAAGTGAAAGTTATCAACATTGATATCGTAAAAAAACGTATCGGATTAAGTATGAAAGATGTTTGATAATGAATAATTGACAATGAATAATTGATAATTTGTGAATAAAATAACAATATACCGGAACAATCGGAAAATCATCCTTTGGGAAACAACGCCCGAATTTGAAGAGCTGGTTGAGAATTTGGAAATTGACGAGCCGTTTATTCATAAATGTAACGATCGAACGGATACGATTTTGAATACTTTTTTTGAAAAAGAAGCTATTAAAGAAATTAGTTTTGAGCATCCGGATTTGAATAAATTATTTAATGATATTAAATCGTATTTTAACTATATTGAAGCTGCCGGCGGATTGGTAAAAAATAAAAATAACGAACTTCTGGTTATTCATCGTTTCGATATTCCTGATTTACCGAAAGGAAAAATCGAGAAAAACGAGAAACCGGAAGATACAGCAATAAGAGAAGTTGAGGAAGAATGCGGAATAACCGGTTTAAAAATAACGGGTAAAGCGGAACCTTCATATCATATTTACACAATAAAAAATAAAAAAGTCCTTAAGAAAACGCATTGGTTTTATATGAATTATGCCGGAGATGAAACTCTGAAACCGCAAACGGAAGAAGATATTACTAAGGTTGAATGGTGTGATGTGCAAAAATTAACAGAATTTCAAAAACAGACTTACAAAAGTTTAAAGGGATACTTTAAATTATAATTGTTTAAAAAGTACTATATTTGAGCATAAAAGAAGCCTTAACATTCTATGTCAGATAATTCCGAAAAAGATATTATTTTATTTAATGAAATAAAAAAAGGCAAACAAAAAGCTTTTGACGAGTTATTTAACCTGTATTATCATGATTTGTGTGATTTTTCAAACTTAATGTCAAATAACAAACCCTGTGCTGAAGAAGTAGTTGCAGATGTATTTGCAAATATCTGGATTAAAAGAAAAAAGTTAAAGATTAATAAGAGTGTAAAAGCCTATTTATTTCGGAGTACAAAAAATACAACTATTTCATACTTAAGAAAAAGAAAAAATATTTATGAACCTATTGAAGAAGATCAACTAAACATAAAAAATCAGGATTTTTCCCCCGATAAAAATCTACTTAAAGAAGAACAGAATTTAAAACTTGAAAAACTCTTAAAAATAATTCCTGAAAGAAGCAGGGAAATTTTTATTCTTCATCGTTTTAACGGATTTAAATACCGTGATATTGCTGAAACACTTGATATATCGGTAAAAACTGTAGAAAAACATATGACAAAAGCTTTACGTCTTCTTCGTGATGTTTATCGAAATAAAACTCAAAATAATTGATTTAAAGGGTAGGGTGTTTTTACTTTTTTCTCGTCTTAACTATATTAATTTATTGTTAAACTTTTAAATATTTATATTATGAGAAAATTTTTATCTTTTATGGTGGTTATGGTATTTGCCGTAACATTTGCAAATGCCCAATTTTCAGTTTTATTAGTTGATGATGATCAAAATACTCCTGAAGGAGCACCGATTGTTACTGCATTAACTAATTGGGGAGGAACATTTGATGTTGACACTACAAGTGTTACAGGAATTCCTGATTATGCTGAATTATCAGCATATAATATGGTAATTTGGTATACCGGAAATGACGGTTTAGGAATAAGATTGTGGGATGTTGCTGATACTACCGGTATTGGTGCAGGAGCTGCAAAATTTAATGCCGGTTTAACGGAATATGTTGCAAACGGCGGAATTCTTTGGCTTGACGGTTTAGATTTTATTTATGATTTATACGGAGGTGCACCGGATGATTTTGCTGCAGGCGATTTTATGTTTGATCAATTAGGAATTACACAATATTTGGCACAGTCTCATCAAGATGACGGAACTTATTCCGACGGGGTTGAACAATACGATAAAGCGTCTGCCAATACAATAACAACTGTAGATCCTGTTTCTTGGGTGTATTCTACTTTATATAATGCTGACGGATTAGCAATTGCGGCTGATGCTACCGCATTATATCAAATGGGTCCTGCAGCTTATGATTTAGCCGGACAAATTACGGCTTTCTACAGAAATAATATAATTGTTTCAGGTTTAAGATTGGGAAAAATAGATCCTCAAACTGATCTTGACCAACTTATTTCAGAAATGATTACAGCTGCCGAAGCCGGTACATTTGAAGCTTCATTAATAAATGAAGTTTCAAAATCTAATATAAAGATATATCCGAATCCTGCTGTTCAATCTGCGGTTATTAATCTTTCTGAAATTAATAATGCTTCTGAATTATCAATATTTGATATTACCGGAAGAAAAGTATTTTCACAAGCTATAAACGGAAAAAATCAAGTTACAATTAATACGTCTGATTATGCATCAGGGTTATATAATGTAATTATTGCTTCCGGAAATGAAACTTATACAACTAAATTGTCAGTTGTTAAGTAAGCTTTTTTTCAAATAAAACCTTCGTATTTGCGGAGGTTTTATTAAATTTTTCTTATCTCAATTTAATACAATTTTTAATTGTATCAGAAGGTGTTTTGTTT
>JAOZQB010000281.1 GCA_029932445.1 Bacteroidales bacterium
ATCCTTTTTTAAGAAATTTATTTGCCGTGTGAAATCCTATAAATCCGGCTGTTCCCGTAATTAATACTTTCATTGTTCTTTTTTTAAACGAATGCATCAATTCTTTATTTATGAATTAATGGTTTAAGTCGTTAAATAGTTTTAAATATTCATTTGCAATATGATTCCAATTAAATGTTTCTGCTTTTTTTCTTGAATTTTGTCCTAAGATATTATTTTTTTCTTTGTTTTGATGTATGTTCATCAGAATATCTGTTAATGCATTTACATCTCCCGGTTTAAATATGAATCCGTTTTTTTTGTCAACTAATTCTTCCGTCCCGCCTACATCGGTAACAATAACGGGTAATCCGCAAGCCATTGCTTCAAGTAATGAATTGCTCATACATTCGTTGTATGAGGGTAAAACAAAAAGATCTGCTTTTTGATATTCTTTTACGATTATTTCTCTCGGAACATAACCCGAAAAAAATATTTGTTCCGGAACATCCTTTTCCTTTGCATATTTAATGTAGGCATCTTTTTCATCGCCTTCTCCGACTAAATTTGCGTATAGTACGATTCCTTGTTTTTTTAAATTTGAAATTGCTTCAATTAAAATGTATTGTCCTTTGTGTTTTATTAATCTTGCCGAACAAACTAATGTTAATTTTTGATTATCGGGTTTTTTCTCAAAGTAAAATTTTTCGGTGTCAACACCGTTGAAAATTGTTTTTATTTTAAGTTTCGGATTTATTCCCAAAACCAGTTCTTTCTCCGCCTTACATTTTGTAATTATTATTTCTGCTTTTTTCCATGCAAATTTTATGAAAGGAGAAATGATTTTATAAACAGTATTATAACGTTTTTCATAACCGGGGATGTCCGGACCGCTGATTCTGATTAAGAAGGGAATCTTCTTAAAAATTTTTAATATTAAAGCCGGAAAACTTGCCGGAACGCTTGCCCAAACAAATACAAAGTCATAATGTTCTTTTTTATGTAATTTAAATCCGGCAAAACTTGCTTTAAATGTATATTTTATCAATTCAAGGTTTGATGCGTGATGAATGTTTTTTTTCCCGACGGGATATTTATAAATTTTGATGTTTTCGGAAAATTGTTCCGTTTCTTTTTTTTTGCCTGCAACCGAAGTAATTAAATCAATTTTTAATTCGGGAAAATTCTTAAAGCTGTTAAACAGCTCAAAATTCACAGTTCCTGTTCCTCCTCCGAGCGGTGGAAATTCATTATTGAACATCAGGATTTTCATTCGAAATTTTTCATTTCACTAATAACGTATAAAGGTCTTTGCCTTACATCGTCATATATTTTTCCGATGTATTCGCCGATAATCCAAAAAAGCATGAACATAAAACCCATAAAAATGAACAGAATAACAACAAGCCATTTGTAGAGGTGATAATAAACTCCGTTTATTAAAACATCAAAAATTTGGTATAACAACAAGCCGAAACCGCTTATCGTACTTATCAGTCCCAATAAAAAACCGATTCTTAACGGAAGCATGGAAAAATTAAATACACCGTCCATGCCGAGTTTTGCAAGTTTTCCGAGTGTGTAGTTTGATTCGCCTTTTTGCCTGTCAGGTCGTTTGTAATCTACAAAATCGTGCTTAAAGCCCGTCCAGGCAACCATGCCTCGAAGGTATCTTGAGTGCTCCGGCATTTGATTAATTTCTGCAAGTACTTTTTTATCTGCCAAACGAAAATCGCCGACATTTTTCGGAATATCGATACGGGTAAATTTACCCATAATTCGATAGTATATTTTCGATCCTAAGCGTTTTATAATATTATCTTTTCGAAAATTCTGCCTTCGTGCATAAACAATATGGTTTCCTTTATGCCATTTTTCAATCATTTGTTGAATAACTTCCGGAGGATCCTGCAAATCGCAATCCATAGAGATAACAGCTTCTCCCGATGCAAACTTCAAACCGGCGGAAAGAGCAGCCTGATGTCCGAAATTTCTGCTTAAGTTAATATATTTAACATTTTTGTCTTTTTCGGCAAGCTTGTGCAACACTTCAATTGTTTTATCAATACTGCCGTCGTTAATAAAAATTATTTCCCAAGAATCCTTATAATGATTCATTAAAGAAATAATTCGTTCATATAATAAAGTTATATTTTTTTCTTCATTATAAGCCGGAACGACAAATGAATATTTCGGGTTTTCAGGCATTTTTTTGAATTTTATTACAAATTTAAAAAAAGATATGACATTCGAGAAACCGTTTACGTTGCATGGATATTTAAAAAAACGTCAAAAGAAAACTTTTATCGGTAAGAACCGGTATTTTGTATCTTTTTTTTGTTCATTAATGACCTTTTTTGTTCATTTCGAAAAATACGGAAATTTGATGTTAAACCATACGGTTTTTTTAAAGTCATAGTTCTGTATTAAATAATTAAAAAAATTGTATTTATGAAGAAATTTATTTTAATACCGTTTCTTTTTTTGGGAGCGGTAATATTTGCTCAAGGACATTATCCGGGAGGAGGAATGAACCGTGAAAATATGCCGAAAGATGCTTCGGTGAAAGGAACGGTAATAAATGAAATGTCAAAAATGCCCGTTCAATTTGCTAATGCGGCATTATTCAGTTTGAGAGATTCTTCGGTTGTTGCCGGAGCGGTTGCTGATGAAAGCGGAAATTTTATTTTGGAAAATCTTCCCTACGGTCGTTATTATCTGGTCATTGATTTTATCGGATATTATAAAAAAACAATATCGGATATCAAATTGTTTCCTCAAAAGAAGGTGTTTGATGCCGGAACAGTTTTATTAAAAGATGCATCGGAAAATCTTGATGAGGTTGTTGTAAGCGGTGAACGGAATTTAGTCGAATATAAAATTGACAGAAAAGTGATTAATATTTCTAAAAATATTAATTCGTCAGGAGGAACTTTAGTTGATGCACTTGAGAACGCACCTTCCGTACAAGTTGATATTGACGGAAACGTTACGATGAGAGGAAGTTCAAACTTTCAGGTTTTAATTGACGGGAAACCTTCGGTTTTGGATGCCAATGATATTTTGCAACAAATTCCGGCATCGGCTGTTGAAAATGTGGAAATTATTACAAATCCGTCCGTAAAATTTGACCCGGACGGTACAACGGGAATTATTAATATTATAATGAAAAAGACACATAAAAGCGGTTTGACCG
>JAOZQB010000282.1 GCA_029932445.1 Bacteroidales bacterium
CATTAAATTATTTGATATTGAAAAAATATTAAACATTCGTTCATTACAATTTTTTTTTAAAAAATTATCTTAAAATATTTTTATTAATTTTGAGCAAAATTACAGATATGAAAAATACCGATACATACCGCCATTTAAGAGGCGAATCTGTTTATCTTGACGATATACCCGAAGTGTTAGGAACATTACATGCCCTTGTGTATGATTCTCCGATTGCTCACGGAAAAATTAAATCTGTTGATTATTCCGAAGCTGAGAAACTTCCCGGTGTAATCAGAATTATAACATATAAAGACATTCCGGGCGAAAATCAAATCGGTGCCATCATACAAGATGAAGAACTTTTTGCAGAAGATGAAGTGCATTTCATCGGTGAACCTATTGCTTTAATCGTTGCCGAAAGCGAACGTATTACTCGTGATGCAAAAAAATTGATTATTGTTGAATTTGAGGAACTTCCTGCAATTATAAGTCCCGAAGAAGCGAAAGAAAAAGGATGTTTTATTGAATCCCCGCGGACTTTTAGAATAGGTAATTTAAAAGACGGCGAGAAGAACTCAAAATATGTGTTTGAAGGCACGGCAGAAACCGGAGGACAAGAACATTTATATATAGAAACGCAAGGTTCTTATGCCGTTCCGAAAGAAAACGGACAAATCACTTTATATTCTTCAACCCAAGGACCTACGGCAGTTCAGCAAATAACTTCGCGTGTTCTCGGCATACCGATGAATATGATTGAAGTTGACGTAAGACGACTCGGAGGTGCATTCGGAGGCAAAGAAGACCAAGCAACTCCTTGGGCTGTAATGGCTGCTTTGGGTACACATTTGCTGAATAAACCGGTAAAATTAAGTCTCAGCAGACACGATGATTTACGAATGACCGGAAAACGGCATCCGTATGTTGCAAATTACAAAATCGGATTTTCGGAAGATTTAAAAATACAATTTTTTGATGTTGAATTTATTCAAGATGCCGGTGCTGCAGCAGACCTTTCACCTGCTATCACCGAAAGAACTTTATTCCACGGAACAGGAAGTTATTTCATTCCGAATGCCGAAATAACCGTATTCAGTTGTAAAACAAATCTCCCGCCAAATACGGCTTTCAGAGGTTTCGGCGGACCGCAGGGATTTTTTGCAATCGAAGCCGCTGTTCAATATGCTGCTGATGAGTTGGGTATCCCGGCTCATAAAATTCAGAAAAAAAACTTACTTAAAGACGGTGATGAATTTCCATACGGACAAATTGCCGACAATGCCGAAGCAATACATTCGTGGCAAACGGCAAATACAAATTTCGATATCGAAAAAACCTATGCAGAAGTTCTGAAATTCAATAAAGAACATACTAAATTTAAGAAAGGTATGTCCGTTACACCGCTTTGTTTCGGTATTTCATTTACAAATACAGGATTAAATCAGGCACGAGCATTAATACATATCTATACGGACGGCAGTATCGGTATCAGCACCGGAGCCATAGAAATGGGACAAGGCGTTAATACAAAAATGAAACAAGTTGCCGCAAGCATTTTTTCTGTTCCTGTTTCACGCATAAAACTTGAAACAACCAACACCACACGTGTAGCAAATACCTCTCCGACAGCTGCAAGTTCGGGTGCAGATTTAAACGGAAAAGCTGTTGAAATTGCTTCAAATGAACTTCTTAAGAGATTAAAAGAAACTGCTGCCGAAATTTTATCCGCAACTGTGGAAGATATTGAAATAAAAAATGAACAAGTTTTATTAAAAGGTAAAGAAACCGGAATTACATGGAATAAATTAGTTTCAGATGCGTATTGGAAACGTGTAAAACTTTCAGAAAAAGGGCATTATGCTACGCCCGAAATTCATTTTGACAAAACAAAAGAAAAAGGTCATCCGTTTGTTTATCATGTTTACGGAACTTCTGTTACTACTGCTATTGTTGATACTATGAGAGGAACTTATGAGATTGAAAAAGTTGATATTGTTCACGATTTCGGAAACAGCATGAATATTCTGCTCGATAAAGGACAAGTTGAAGGTGCTTTAATTCAAGGCATCGGATGGTTGACTATCGAAGAAATCAGACATAATGAAAAAGGACAGTTATTGGCAAATGCTCTTTCAACATACAAAGTCCCTGATATTTACTCAGTTCCTAAAGAAGTTAATATTAAAGAACTTGAAACCGAGGGAGAAAAACATGCAATTATGAAATCAAAAGCTGTCGGAGAACCGCCTTTTATATACGGAACCGGAAGTTTTTTCGCCATACAAAATGCCGTAAAAGCATTTAACCCGAATTACAAACCGGATTTTAAAGCACCGATTACGCATGAAAAAGTTTTAATGGGTTTGTATCAAGATTGATGTGATGATGAGTTGATGAGATGATGTGATGAGATAATGTAATAATGTGATGATGAGTTGATGAGTTGATGAATTGATGAGTTGATGAGTTAATGTGTTGATGTGATGATGTGAGGATAGTTTGTAAAATTTTCTTTGTTTGTTATTAATAAAAGAGTCCGGTGTAAAAGGAATAAAAATTGCATAGAAAATGTTAAACGGTAGATAATGAGGTATTTATGCAAAACTATAGAATTTTGTAAGGTCATAATTATCAGCATTTTAACTTTATGAACCTTCACCTTTTTACTTTTTATACTAATCTCATAAAATAAACAAAACCAATCCGTTTATCCGATGAAACATGGTTTTTGTAACCGGATTATATTAAGTTCATTGCATATTTTATATATTTGTCGTTTATCAAAAAAATTAACTGCTGAAAGCTGAGTTCCAAAAACAAAATTTAATGAAACACCTATTATTTACGATTCTGATTATTACCGGTTGTACTTTTTTCACATTTTCACAACAATCAATTCCGAATACAATTAAGGCAAATTTTACCGAAAAAAAAATAATTTTAGACGGCACATTAGATGAAGCCGCATGGGCAAATGCTCAAACTATTTCTAATTTTACGCAAAGAGAACTTGATTTCGGACAACCTGTAAGCGAAAAAACGAAAGTTGCCGTAATTTACACTAAAAATGCTTTGTATTTCGGTGTGTGGTGCTATCAGAACCCGAAAAGTATTGTTGCGAAAAATATGGGTGTTGATTTTGATGTAGAATCAGATGATAATTTTCAAATTGTAA
>JAOZQB010000081.1 GCA_029932445.1 Bacteroidales bacterium
ATGATTTCATCTCATGAAAATAAAACAAATTTATTGAATGAACTGAAACAAAATAATAGTCAACTTGAAACAGAAAACGAAACGTATAAACAAAAACTAAAAGAAACGGAAGAAAAAACAGAGATTTTAAAAACAGCTAAAACAATCAGTTTATCTGAAGAAGATAAAACAGCAGTTAAAGAAAAAATAAATAAAATTGTAAGAGAAATCGATAAAAGTATCGGCTTATTAAATGAATAATATTTAAAGCATGGATGACAAATTATCTATAAAAATTAATATCGGGAATAAATATTATCCTATGCGAATAAACAGGGGTGAAGAGGAAATAATCAGAAAATCGGCAAAGATAATTAACGACAAATTAACACAATATCAAAATAAATATGCCGAAAGAGACCCTTTTGATTTATTGGCAATGACATCCTTGCAATATGTAAAGCAATTTTTAGAATGTAATTCTAAAAATGATGTTTCTTCATTAAATGAAGAATTAAAACAAATTAATGAAGAACTTGAACACTTTATCGAACAAAATAAATAAGTTTTTTTCTTGCATTTTAATAATAATTGTTGTATCTTTGATATATAAAATATAAGGCATAAACGGCCCGTATATTTCTCAAAACTGTTTGTTAAGCTCAACACTAACAAATTGGAGTTAATGTTTATTTTTACGGAAGGCAGGTCGCAATTTTGATTTATCAAAATCCGAAATTTTCGGCGGTGAAAGTTTGAACTAAAAGGCAACTCCATAAATGCTCATTAAGGAGCTTTTTTTAAATATTTGAGAGATTGCGGGCTTTTTATTAATATAAAATGTAAAACACAATGAATGAGATAATTATAATAGCCGGGGTGCTTGGTTTAGCATTGGGATTTTTTGCAGGTTACTTTTTGAAATTAAAAGCAATGCATAAAAAAGCTTCAGAAATTGTTAAAGAAGCTGAAAATGAAGCAGAAGTCATAAAAAAAGAAAAAATTCTGCAAGCAAAAGAAAAATTTTTGCAACTGAAAGAAATGCATGAAAATGTAATCAGTGAAAAAAATGCAAAAATTGCAGAAACAGAAAATCGTGTAAAACAAAAAGAAAACAGTTTAAATATTCGAAAAGAAGAATTCAAAAGTAAATTAAAGGAATTTGAAATTTCAAAACAAGAAGTAGGCGCTGTCAGAGAAAATTTGACTAAACAACTTGAAATTGTAGAGAAAAAGAATGAAGAACTGGAAAAATTAAGAAGACAGCATATTGAACAATTAGAAAATATTTCCGGTTTGTCGGTTGATGAAGCAAAATCGGAATTAATAAAATCATTAAAAGCCGAAGCTAAAACGGAAGCGATGGCACATATTAATGATATTATCGAAGAAGCTAAACTGACGGCAAATAAAGAAGCTAAAAAAATTATCGTAAAAACGATTCAACGAATCGGAACGGAATCTGCCATTGAAAATGCCGTAACGGTTTTTCATATTGACAGTGATGATATGAAAGGCCGAATTATAGGAAGAGAAGGTCGTAATATCAGAGCACTTGAAGCAGCAACGGGTATTGAAATTATTGTTGATGATACACCCGAATCAATTGTTCTTTCAAGTTTTGATCCTATTCGCAGAGAAGTGGCAAGACTTGCTCTCCATCAATTAGTTACTGACGGACGTATTCATCCTGCAAGAATTGAAGAAGTAGTCGGCAGGACGAAACAACAATTGGAAGAAGAAATTTTGGAAACCGGGAAGAAAACGGCAATTGACCTTGGTATTCACGGATTACACAGAGAAATTCTCCGATTGGTCGGAAAAATGAGATACCGTTCTTCTTACGGTCAAAATTTATTGCAACATTCACGTGAAGTGGCTAAATTATGTGCTGTAATGGCTTCTGAATTAGGCCTTAACGTTAAGCTTGCAAAACGAGCCGGATTATTGCACGATATCGGAAAAGTCCCTGATGAAGAAATTGAAATACCGCATGCAATTTACGGAATGAAATTAGCTGAACGTTATAAAGAAAATCCCGAAGTTGTAAATGCAATCGGAGCACATCATGATGAAGTAGAAATGACCAGCTTAATTTCTCCTATCGTTCAAGTTTGTGATGCTATTTCAGGGGCAAGACCGGGTGCCAGAAGAGAAGTTGCCGAATCGTATATTAAACGTATAAAAAAACTTGAAAGTTTGGCTGCAGAAGAACGCGGAGTTGTTAAAACTTATGCGATTCAAGCAGGAAGAGAATTAAGGGTAATTGTAGGAAGTGATAAAGTAACGGATAAGGAAATTGAAGAATTGTCATTTAACATTGCTAAAAAAATTGAAGAAGAAATGACTTATCCCGGTCAAGTAAAAATTACGGTTATTCGTGAAGTTCGTGCAGTTCATTATGCTAAATAATGTTTTAAAGGAGACGTATGAATTACGTCTTTTTCTTATTCTTAACAAAATATTACTTATTTAAAATGAATAGAATACAAATGGTTGACCTGAAAGGTCAGTATCTTAAAATTAAAAATGAAGTAAATGATTCGATAGCGGAAGTTATTGAATCATCTGCTTTTATTAACGGACCGAAAGTAAAACAGTTTCAACAGAATCTGGAAAACTATCTTTCCGTAAAACATGTGATTCCTTGCGGTAACGGAACAGATGCACTGCAAATAGCTTTAATGGCTTTAGGTTTAAAACCGGGTGATGAAGTTATTACGGCAAATTTTACATTTATTGCTACGGTTGAAGTTGTTGCATTGTTGGGATTGAAATTGAAATTGGTTGATGTTGACCCCGAAACCTTTAATCTTAACGTTAAACAAGTTGAAGAATCCGTAAGCCCTGATACAAAAGCAATTGTTCCTGTTCATGTTTTCGGGCAAGGAGCAAATATGGAGGAAATATTACGAATTGCCGAAAAAAATAATCTTTTTGTTATTGAAGATACGGCACAAGCAATCGGTGCTGATTATATGTTTGATAACGGAACAAAAAAGAAACTCGGAACAATCGGAACTGTCGGATGTACTTCTTTTTTCCCTTCAAAGAATTTAGGATGTTACGGGGATGGAGGTGCTTTATATACCAATGACGATAAACTTGCCGGAAAAATTCGCCAAATTGCAAATCACGGCTCAAAAGTGAAATATTTTCATGATGAAATCGGAGTAAATTCAAGATTAGATTCAATTCAAGCTGCAATCTTAAATGTTAAGCTCAATTATCTCGATGATTATATTGCTGCTCGTCAAAAAGCGGCTGATTTTTATGATTCTGCATTCAAAAATCACCCGAATATTATCATACCGATAAGAGATAAAAAAACAACACATGTTTTTCATCAATATACAATTAAAGTGAAGAATATTGACAGAGACGGCTTAAAAGAATTTTTGAATGAGAATGATATTCCTGCAATGATCTATTATCCGTATCCTTTGCATCTTCAAAATGCATATAAATATTTGGGATATAAAGAGAATGATTTTCCGGTAACTGAAGAATTATCAAAAGTTGTTTTATCTTTGCCGATGCATACCGAATTATCGGAAGATCAATTAAAATACATCACTGAAAAAGTTTTGGAATATGCCGGAAAATAAGAATTATTTTGCTCACGAAACTGCTGTAATTGATAATAATTGCGAAATTGGAGAAGGTACAAAAATTTGGCATTTTTCTCATATTATGTCGAATTGTAAAATCGGCGAAAAATGCAATATCGGTCAAAATGTGGTTGTGTCACCGGAAGTTGTTCTCGGAAAGAATGTTAAAATTCAAAATAATGTTTCCGTCTATACCGGAGTCATTTGTGAAAATGATGTTTTTCTCGGTCCTTCAATGGTTTTTACGAATGTTACAAATCCGAGAAGTGCCGTTATTCGTAAAGGAGAATATGAAACAACAATCGTAAAACAAGGCGCATCAATAGGTGCAAATGCAACCATTGTTTGCGGACATAATATCGGACGATTTGCTTTTATCGGTGCCGGAGCCGTTGTAACAAAAGAAGTTAAAGATTATGCTCTGGTCGTAGGAAATCCGGCAAAACAAATCGGATGGATGAGCGAATTCGGTCATCGGTTAAACTTTAATAATGAAGGAATTGCTCTTTGTCCTGAAAGCAATGAAAAATATAAATTAGAAAATGAAAAAGTGATTAAATTAATTGATAATTGATAATTTACAATTGATAATTGATGAAAGAGAATGTTATTAAGGATAAGAGTTTCGATTTTGCATTGAGGATTATTAATTTATATAAATATCTTTCGGAAGAAAAAAAAGAATATGTTTTAAGTAAACAATTATTACGTTCATGAACTTCTGTAGGTGCAAATATAAGGGAATCCGAACATGCGGAAAGTAAAAATGATTTTATTCATAAATTATCAATATCATTAAAAGAAGCAAATGAATCTCATTATTGGATAGAGTTACTTTATAAATCTGATTATATCAAAAAAAAAGAATATATCTCAATTTCAAATGATATCAATGAAATTTTAAAAATATTAATTTCAATAATTAAAACAAGTAAGAAAAATAATAATTAATTATCAATTGTTAATTATTCATTATACATTTATTATATGAAAAATTTCGCATTAATCGGTGCTGCCGGATACATTGCCGTAAGACACATGCAAGCCATAAAAGAAACACAAAATAATCTGATTGCCGCACTCGATAAATTTGACAGTGTAGGAATTATTGACAGTTATTTTCCCGAAGCGGATTTCTTTACGGAATTTGAACGTTTCGACAGACATATTGACAAATTACGTCATAACGAAAACAAACAAATTGATTATGTAAGCATTTGTACTCCGAATTATTTACACGATTCTCATATCCGTTTTGCCTTAAAGCAACAAGCCGAAGCTATTTGTGAAAAACCGTTGGTACTAAATCCATGGAATGTGGATGCTCTTCAGGAAGTAGAAAAAGAAACCGGAAAAAAAATTAATAATATTTTGCAATTACGTTTACATTCGAGTATCATTAAATTGAAAAAAGAAGTTGAAAATGCACCGAAAGATAAAGTATTTGACATTGATTTAACTTATTTAACTTCACGCGGTCGTTGGTATTTTATAAGTTGGAAAGGTGATATGCAAAAATCCGGCGGTGTTGCCACAAATATAGGAGTGCATTTTTTCGATATGCTTTCTTGGATTTTTGGTGAGGTTCAAGAAAATATCGTTCATGTTTCCGAAGAATCAACAGCTGCAGGTTATTTAAAATTAAAACGTGCAAATGTTCGTTGGTTTTTGAGTGTGGACTATAAAAATATACCGGAAGACGTTAAGAAAAAGCAACAAAGAACTTATCGTTCAATCACGGTTAACGGAAAAGAAATTGAATTCAGCGGCGGATTTACCGATTTGCATACCGTAAGTTATCAAGAAATTCTAAAAGGCAAAGGATTCGGTTTGGAAGATGTTCGTTCAACCATTCAAACGGTTTATAATATTCGAAATGCTTCACCGATAGGATTAAAAGGAAATTATCACCCATTATTAAAGAAATAATACGAATTAAAAAAGTCAGAATATTCAAATTAAAATATTTAATTAAGATAAAATGTATAATAAATTAATCAGAGATAAAGCTACCATTTCCGTAATAGGTCTTGGTTATGTCGGTCTGCCGATTGCCCTTGAGTTTTCAAAAATTATTAAAGTAATCGGATTTGATATCAATGCCGAGCGTGTTGATATGATGAAAAATCATATTGATCCGAGTAAAGAACTGTCATCGGAAGATTTTGAAGGAACAAATATTGTTTTTACATCTAATCCTGAAGATATTAAAGAAGCAGATTTTCATATCGTTGCCGTACCGACACCGATTAATGCATACAACCAACCGGATTTGACACCATTGCTCGGAGCTTGTCATATTGTAGGTAAGAATATTAAAAAAGGTGATTATGTGGTTTTTGAATCAACCGTTTATCCCGGCTGTACCGAAGAAGATTGTGTTCCGATTTTGGAAGAAGAATCAGGTTTAAAATATGTTGATGACTTTAAAGTCGGTTATTCACCGGAACGAATTAATCCGGGTGATAAAGTTCATACCCTGACAACAATTACAAAAATTGTTTCCGGATGTGATGCCGAAGCTTTGGATAATATTGCTAAAATTTATGAAATTATTCTAAAAAACGGAACTCACAGAGCAAGTTCGATAAAAGTGGCTGAAGCAGCCAAAATAATTGAAAATACACAACGAGATGTGAATATTGCTTTGATGAACGAATTATCGATTATTTTCAATAAAATGGGCATTAATACTTATGAGGTGTTAGCAGCTGCCGGAACCAAATGGAATTTTTTGAAATTTTTCCCGGGTTTGGTCGGCGGGCATTGCATCGGTGTAGATCCGTATTATTTGGTTTATAAAGCAAAGAAATTGGGTTATCATCCGCACATTATCAATTCCGGTCGTTTTGTTAATGATTCAATGGGCGGCTACGTGGCTAAGCAAACGGTTAAACGAATTGCGGCGCAGGATAAAAATATCCGTAATGCAAAAGTGTTGATTATGGGATTTACGTTTAAAGAAAATGTCAGTGATATCCGAAATACAAAAGTGGCAACTATTATTAATGAATTGGAAACGTATAAAGTTATTACCGATGTTGTGGATCCTTATGCTTCGGCAAAAGAAATGCAAAAAGAATACGGAATTGAATTAAAAGACAGTTATGCTTCTGATTATGATGCAATTATTGTTGCCGTAAATCATAAAGAATATTTTGATTTAGATGAAGAATTCTTTAAAAATCATACTTCCGAAAAAGGAATTGTAATTGATGTTAAGGGTTTTTTAAAAGATAAAATTACTTCAATGTTGTATTGGAGTTTGTAATTTCTTTATAATAATAAAGCTGTCTCAAAAACCTGTTTTGTCATGCCGAACTTGTTTCGGCATCTATGTAAACAGCTGCAATACATGAAAATAAGATTCTGAAACAAGTTCAGAATGACGTATTGCAATACTTTTGAGACAGCCTTATTATTGAATTGTCATATAAGATGAAAGTTTATAATCTTGACCAAGCGATTTCCAAATGACATTTAAAGCAAGTTCCCATTTTAAAGCCGATACGCCCGGTTGATTTCCGATAATGCGATAAGCGGTATTTTTATAATATATTTCCAGTCGTTCGTTAACTTGCGGATTAATAGTTTGTAAATCATTAAAATTTAATGTGAAAACATCTTTTTTATTCTTAAAATCAATTTCAATTTTAGAAATAAAAAGTTTGATATCGGCAATTCCGATAAAAATCATATCACCGAGCTCATTTTCTTTATATACATTTGATGCCGTGTCTTCAAAAATAACATCTTTGTAATTTCCTATTAACTTTTCGGAAACAAATTCAATTAACTTTTTTTCTTCCCAATTAAACCAATCTCTGATATTGTTAAAATATAATTTTCCGAAACTTTTACGTTCAAAAAAACCGTATTTGTTAATGTGAATATCATAACCGCAAGAACGACAATAAAAATCGTTGCCTTTGGCAGAAAAGCTATCAATACTGTTACATTCGGGACAAAAATACAGTGCATGATTAATGTATTCGGCACGTTTTTGTGAGCGGATGATATTCATTTCTTTGCTTTGATTTTCAACTTCATCGTATTGCAAAGTATTCGTAAAATTTTTATAAATTTCTTCTTCCGAAAGGTTTTTAACAGCGTCTTTTGTGAACAATAATTTATATTCAACTTCAACTTTTGTTCGTCTTATTTTATAAGCCCAACGCGGATTGAATAAATTCATTCCTTTTAAAATCGGAACCACAACCGGAACTTGCAACATTTTAATCAGTTTGGCAATTGAAGGATCAATCGGTTGCGTACTGCCTGCCCAAGTACGAGTTGCTTCTGCGAATATACCTACATTTTCACCTTGTTTGATAACCGAAATAATATCTCTGATAACTTTAGTGTCCCGTATACTTTTCTTTTTAGGAATGGTACCTAAACCGTTAAGGAAGAAACGAATAATCGGTTTTCTGAAAGCGGCATCCGAAGATACAAAATGTGTGAATTCGGGAAGAAAGAAACCGGTGATAAACGGATCCCAATAGCCGACATGATTTCCTAAAACTAAATACGGTGCTTTAAGTTTTTTTACTTCATCGGGCATCTTTTTCTTAATGCCGAAATATCTTGTAAATAAGGTAAATACAATGTGAGTGATAAATCGAATAATCGGAGAAGTCGGGTAGTGTTTTTGTTTCATTTTAAAATAATAGGACACAGTTTTTTATGATGTTTTAAGATTCATTATTGTAAATTGAATTTTTAATTATCAATTATGAATTCAATCTAAAAATGTATATTTTCGCAAAAAAGCCCTGACAGGGTTTTCTTAATTATCTGAATATATTGTATTTAAAAATATCGAAATTTACATAAATAACCCTGTCAGGTTTTTTTAGACCGGACTCAATTATTCAAATATATTTTCTCAAAAGTAATAAAAATTCATTAAGCGGAATATGTTCGGCACCGAGACTTTCCAAATGAGATGTGTGCACTTGTGCGTCAATAAGTTTTACATCCGAATTTTCAATAAGATATGCCAGCGCAATTTTTGATGTATTACTTTCTTTGCTGAACATTGATTCCCCGAAAAATACTTTACCGAGTTTAATTCCGTACAAACCGCCGCAAAGTTCATTTTTTCGATTATAAACTTCAACGGATACCGCATAGCCGAGATAATGCAATCGATTATATGCTTTTTCCATATCAGCGGTAATCCATGTTCCGCCTTGATCTTTACGTGGTGTCGTTTTGCAATTCCGGAGAACTTCTTCAAAATTTTTATTCACTTCGCAACGGTAAATTTCTTTATTTATCAGAAGTCGCAAGCTTTTAGATTTTTTAAATTTTTCGGTAAATAGCACAAAACGCGGATCGGGTGCATGCCAAATAATCGGTTCGTCCTCATTATACCATGGGAAAATCCCGTTTTGATAAGCCAAAAGCAATCGTTCGGGCGATAAATCACCGCCGATTGCCAAAATGCCGTCTTCCGCAAGAGAAGGATGCGGAAAAATTAGTTCATCGGTGAGTTGAAAAACGGGCATCTAATGCTGAATAATAAGTTTCTTTATATAAATTTTATTTCCTGATATTATTTTCAAAAAATAAATTCCGTTCGGCAAATAGGATACCTTAAGTGTATTTTCATAATTATATTGTTTAAGCAATTTTCCGTTAATATCAATGATTTGTGCTTTGTCGGGAATGATTCCGGAAACGGTGCAAAATGTATTTGCAGGGTTCGGATAAACCTTCATATTATTTTCCGAAATGTTTTCAACATTGACCGGACTACAATTCCAATCAGCTTTCCAACCGCTTCTGACCGTAGCTCCGTCGGAATGAAATTTGAGTGTCAGTGCATTGTTGCTTGCTTCAACAAAACCGGGACTTGTTGTTCCTGAATATCCGCCGATTAATTCGGCATTTGTATCAATTCCGTCATAAACCCACAGCGAATCGTAACCGGATTCTAAACTAAATTCGGAAAAATCTAAAGAAAGTAATGAAACATTATCGGGAGCAATTGTGAAAGTATAATCTTCATTGTTATAATAATTTCTTTTAGGTCCGCCCATATCCCAAATTGTATACTGACAGGGTGTTACGGAATTGTCACTGAATCGGTCACGAATTAAATCCCACATTTCCGTATAACCGTCATCATAGCCCAATGCCCAAATTCCGATTCCGCCGATATCTCGTTGTTGAATAAGGTCATATTTATATTTCATGGTTGTTTCATCGTCAACCCATGCTTGGTGCCAATTTCCTCCCGAATAGTAAGTATAATAATTACTCATACTGTTTTCGTTCAGAAGAGGAGTATTGTAATAACCGGCTGAGTTATCTTTAATTTTTTTTATTGTTCTTGAAGTTCCGTTTGCAGTTGTTGAAGAAGGCACATTTTCGCCGGATGTCTTCCATTCATATCCGTAATACGGAACTCCGCACAGTAATTTTTCTTTGGGAATACCTGCATTTAAATAAGTATTTATTGATTTTGAAATATTATAGTTGAAATTATAAAAAGTGAATAGTTGTCCGGTAGGACCGGCGTATGAACTTCCTTTCCAATAATAACCGTAGCCCATAATGATAAATAAATCAAGATAATCTTTTAATACGGGAATATCAAAAACACCGCTCCAGTCAACGGCATACAATGCAATACTTACTTGCGAACCGGGAATATTTGTATGAAATTGATCAGAAATATTAACCAAAAAGTTAGTGAAGTTATCTTTTTCACTTGCAGGAACGCCTTCAAAATCAATATTGACACCGTTTGCATTTCGATATTGAACCAAAGTAAGCAGACTGTCAATCAAGTTTTGTTGAGCTGCTGCGCTTGCAAAAAAAGATTCGTGTTCGTTGAATAAGGTTACGCATAAATTAACTTTTACACCGTTTGCCTGTGCCGAATCAATTACGTTTGCCGTTTTCCAATTATGAATGTCAAGCGGATACCCTGTTACCGGATCAACTTCATAAGAAAAATAGGATAATTCAGATAATAAATTCCATTGATAATTTTGTTCCGATCCGTTTTCCCAGTACGGATGCCATCCGAAAACATGTTTTTGCAGTGTGCTGTTGTCTTTATTTTTTTGTAATTTTATTTTACTTTCCGTTAATGCTTTATAGTCTTCAGGAGCAAATTTTGCCAAAGAATCAAAATACTCATTTTGCATTTTATGAGCCGAATATTGAATGTATTCTTGTGCCGATATATTGCTTGCAAAAAGCATGAAAAGTATGAATGCGTATATTGTTTTCATTTTTTAATTTTTAAATATAGAAATCTCGTTATTTTTTTAATTTTCAGTTATTTGTTATTTAAAGTCATCTTCATAAAGTTGTCTGATAATACCGTCGGCAAGTCCGGTTTTAGGAACGTAAATTTCATAAATTCCGGTAATTTCCATTAAATTAATATAAGTTTTTAAAGCCGGAATAATGACATCGGCACGATCGGCTCTGAAAAAATGCAGTAACATTCGTTCATCAATACTTAAAGGTAAAAGTTCGGCGTAAAGTTCTTTTAAAAAAGCTAAAGAAACGGTTTTATTTCGAAATATTTTACTGACAGAATTAATATTACCGCCGGTTCCGATAAGTTTAATCTTTTTATGAGTTTTCAGTATATGTATTAAATCATTTTTAAAACGTTTTATTTCTTTACCCTTTACTTTGTTTTTTAACATTCTTACAGTTCCTATTTTATACGAATAGGAGCGAAATAATTTGTTGCTTTTAAAAAGCGTAAGTTGCAAACTCCCGCCGCCTAAATCGGCAGATAAAAAAGTGCAGTCTTCGGGAAGGTGGTATTTATTAGTTTCAAAAATCAATTTTGCTTCCTCGTGAATATCAATAGTTTCTATCAGAATGCCGGTTTTGGCTTTTATTTTTGAGATGACTTCTTTACCGTTTTCGGCACTTCTGACGGCTGAAGTTGCACATGCTCTGAAGTTTTTTACTTCATAAAAGTTCAATAAACTTTTATAAACTTTCAAAGCATTTAAAAAATCTTTTTCTTTCTTTTTACGAATCTTTCCGTATTCAAAAACATCGGCTCCGAGTCTTACGGGTAATCTTACGTACAAACTTTTTTTCAACAAAGCTTTGTCATAAGTTTCACCGGGCAAAACGTCTTTTATTATTAATCGTGTTGCATTTGAACCGATATCTATTCCTGCATATCTTTTTATTTCAGGTCGGGAACTGTTTTTTTCGATTGTAAGCATACAGATACAAAAATACGAATATTAAAAATCTTGTGAAATTTTAATTTACCCTTTGATATTTTTTAATTAAAAAATGTTCGGATTGAATATTTTTATTAATTTTGCAGTCCGAATAAAGGGACCCGTAGCATAATTGGATAGTGCACCTGACTACGGATCAGGAGGTTGGGGATTCGAATTCCTCCGGGTTCACTTTTATAATCAAAGCCTTACAGAAATGTAGGGCTTTTTT
>JAOZQB010000283.1 GCA_029932445.1 Bacteroidales bacterium
ATCTTTTTTTGAATACATTTTAGTTATACTTAACAAAACAAGCAAAATTGTTAAAGTACCTGCAAAACTGGTAAACATATTAAGCGACACCAATGCTCCGAGTTCTCTGTTCGGCGGAAATACCGAGAATAACAATACCATAAAACCTGCAATTACTACTATGGCATTGTAAATAATGGCTCTTCCTGAATTTGCCATTGTTTTCTTTGCCGTTAATAACATATTTTGATTCGTTTCTCTCGCAAAATTCTTGTATTGTTCTATAAAGTGTACGGCATAGTCTATTCCGATTCCGATAGCAATACTTGACAACAAAGCAGTTGTTGTATTTAACGGAATATTAAGAAATCCCATTACACCGAAACTTATAAGCGCCGTAATCACAATCGGGACAGAACCGAGCAAACCGGCTTTAAAGCTTTTAAACATCAATGCCAAGAGAAGAATAACAATAATGAGAGACAGTATTAGACTCATGACTTGACCTTCAAGTATTAAATCAGTAAATACAAGCCCTTTATAACCGCTACCGGCATAATTCATTGTTACACCGTATTTTTTAAAATCTTTTTCATAAGTTTTTAAAATATCTAAAGCTGAATTTATGGCTTTTGAATTATCGCTTTTCAGCTGAAAAGTTACATTAAGTTTTGTATAATCATAATTCACGACCTTATTTAAATTTTCCGGGTCTCCGGACATTTCGTACAGTAAAAGATATTGTGCGACCATTTCCTTACTGTTCGGAATTTTATTAAATGTCTCATCATCAGAATGCATTACTTTATTCATTCTGTCAATAAAATCTGTTAATGAAAATGAGTTTCCTACAACTTTTAATTCTTTTACAACTCTTTTTTGCATTTCATCGGTCAATCTTAAGAGTTCCGGATTTTTAAACGCATCGGGGTTTTCTCCGGCATCAAGAATAAGATTTACCATTGTAGTACCGCCGAAGTTTTCATTAATAAATCTATCAGTCATAACAATATTGCTGTCTTTTTCAAATTTATCCAAGAAACTGGAATTAATCCATATTTTTTGCATTCCGATAATTGACAGAACAACAATAACAGAGGTTATTATTATAGTAAGACTTTTCCTTTTAAGTACTTTATCGGCAAATTTATATAAGAAAGAGTCATTATCATTTTTTCTCTCTTTTATTTTCCTTCTTTTCGGTAACCCGAATGCCATAATACCTGCCGGAATAAACGTTACGGATAATATCCATGCAACAGCAACTCCGAATGCAGTAAATAACCCGAAATATTTAATCGGAAAAACCTGAGAAGTCAATAAAGAAACAAATCCTACAGCTGTTGTAACAGCAGCAATCATAACCGGCTTCCACATAGCTTTAATCATATCAACAACAGCTTCTTTTTTGGTGGCTTCCGGATTTTTATTTATAAATAATTGTAAATGATTGTATAGATGGACAGAATATGCCACCCCGATTGCAATAAGCATTACCGGAATCATAGTAGAAACAGCATAAATAGGAATTTTTAACAGAGCCATAAGACCGAAAGCCCATATTGTACTGAAAAATACGACACCGAGCGTTAAAAGTGTGCTTTTAACGCTTCTTAAAATCAGAAACAAAACCAAGGCAATAACCAAAATAACAATCGGAACCATCTTTTTCATGTCTTTCGGACCGAGAAGAGCCATTTCACCTTCTACAATAGGTCTTCCCGCAACATGAATTTTAATTTTGTCGGTTTGAAATCGCTTTGCTAAATCAAGAATTTCATAATAAAACTCCTGAGAAAAAACATCATCATCTATTTCGGCAATTACAATTGCTACTTTCTCATTTTCGGAAACAAGTTTCCCGTAAATCATTTCATTGCTTAAAACATTTTTTCTTAATGCTTCTAATTTCTCTTTTGATTTCGGTACTCTTTTAAAAAAACGTTTTACATCCATTCCGTCTTCCGTACCTACAATATTATCAGCAGTATATAAAGAAGTAACATCACCTTTATTTATTTGCTCCATATTTTGAAGAGCTTTTGTTAACTGTTTTAAAGTATCTAAGGTTTCGGTATTAAAAATACCGTCTTGATTTTCAACTGCTACAATTATTCCGTCATTAATTCCGAATATTTCTTCGGCCTTATCACTGTAAATAAATGCCGGATGCGACTTCGGCATATATTTGTCTAAATCCGTTTCCATTCTTGAATTATCTTTCATTACAAAGAAAAACAAGACCGTAACAATCAATGTTACTCCAATAATCACCCAAGGTGATTTTATCATTTTTATCAGTAATTTGCTCATTGTTATTAATTTTTGTTAGTTAATATTCACTCTTTTTTAATTGTGTAAAATACTGATTTAGTAATCAGTTAAAATTTTATACGGAAAGAACTGCTTCTATAGAATTAAGCAATAATTTCCCTTCTTTTGATAAATCAAATTTATGTTCGTTCAAATCCCATCGTTTTACAAGAAGTCTTAAAGAACCCATTACCATTAAAGCCAGCACTTTTTCATCTGAGTCTGTTCTGATTTCATTATTTTTCTGTCCTGTTCTGATAATTGCTTCAAGTGTATCTTCATTTGTATTTAAAATTTTAATGATTTTTCTTTTTAAGACCTCTTCATTTTTAAAAATTTCTTCAGAAAAAATAACCGAAACAAGTGAGGGGGTTTCTTCAAACCGCTCTACCATCTTGTTAAACATAAAAGAAATTTTTTGAACTGCCGATAATTTATTATTACTAATTAATCCGGACAGCATTTCCGCCATTTCCGTAAAACCGTCTAAAATTGTTAATAATATCTGTGTTTTATTTTCAAAATGACGATATATCCCCGGTTCGGAAATTCCGATGGCTTTCGATAAATTTTTAATCGTAAAACCCTGAATTCCTTTTTCGGCAATTAAATTAATTGATTCTTCTATTATTTGTTCTTGTCTTTCGGATAACATATTTGTTAGTTAATATTCACTCGCAAATAAACGGGTATTTAAATTACTGTGCAAATTTTTTTACTGTTTTTATAAATAAATATTATATTATTCTGAATGTAAGCCGGTTAACAAATGAAAAAATATTTAAAAAACTTTTTAAATTTCTTTTTTATCAAATAAACTCAAAATTATATTAAAAATACACCGGTTTACGTTT